>NZ_JBAPXX010000085.1:0-2080 GCF_049284435.1 Acinetobacter sp.
GATATCTGCTTTGCATTGAGTCAGGCCTTTTTTGAAGGGATCCAGGATCAGGTCGAAGTCCTGGATGAACGCGTGTGCTTCCGTTATTTCGATGGACGCGATATGACCGGCTTTATTGATGGTACGGAAAATCCGCAATTTCCAGAGAATCGTGCTGAAGCGGCTTTATTACCTGCTGAGGCCGGCATTTTTGCGAATGGCTCCTTTGTTTTTGCGCAACGTTATGCCCATGACCTGACTAAATGGAAGCAACTGAAAGTCGATGCACAGGAACAGGTGATTGGTCGTACTAAACTGGAATCGATTGAACTTGACGATGCGGTAAAACCGGAAAATGCCCATGTTGCACGGACCGTGGTGGAAGATGATGAGGGTGAAGAACTGGAAATCCTGCGCCATTCCCTACCCTATGGAGATGGAAAATCCGAGCAGGGCCTGTTCTTTATTGCCTATACGTACGACTTGAGCATTATTGATGCCATGTTGCAGCGCATGTTTGGTACCAGTGGCGATGGTATTCATGACCGTCTGTTGCACTTTGTCACTCCGATGGATGGTGCCTATTATTTCGCACCTTCGGAAGAATTACTGGCGCAACTGCTTGATGCTGCTTAAGGTACCGATCTCAAAAATAAAGGAGCTCAAGCTCCTTTATTTTTTGTGTATTACTTAATAAGGTAACCGTCGATAAGCACGGTATTCTGGTGTCCAGAAATGGGCTTCAATCTGTTCCTGCAATTGAGCATCACTAATCACCGGAGCCACACCATCCTGCATGGCAGCCTGTGCCACTTTAAAGGCAATAAATTTTGACACGCGCTGAATATCATTAATATCCGGCAATAAATCTGCGTCCAGACGCTCCAGCTTCGGTGAGCAATCCGCCAAGGCATTACTCGAAGCCATCAGCATATGGTCGGTGACTCGCGTAGCACCACAAGCTACTACACCCAAACCAATGCCCGGAAAAATATACGAGTTATTGCACTGCGAAATCTGGTAAATCTTGCCGTGATAATTCACCGGTGCAAATGGGCTACCAGTTGCGATCAGTGCTTTACCTTCAGTCCACTGAATAATATCAGCAGGAACCGCTTCTACCCGTGAGGTTGGATTGGATAAAGGCAATACAATCGGATGCTCACAATGGGCAGCCATAGTCCTGATAATTTCTTCGGTAAACAACCCTGGTTGACCCGACACCCCAATCAGTACGGTAGGTTTGGCATTTTTCACCACATCCAGCAATGAAATCACGTCTGTGACGTTGGCCCATTCACCGATCACCGCGGCCTTTTGAGCCAGTTTGCGCTGGAAATCCAGCAGGTTCGGCTGATTTTCCGTGATCAGGCCAAAACGATCGACCATATAGACGCGGGCACGGGCCTCACTATCGCTAAGACCTTCCGCCACCATTTGCACCACAATCTGTTCCGCGATACCGCAACCCGCCGAGCCTGCGCCTAAAAAGGCAATGGTCTGGTCTTTCAGTTGCTTGCCTGCCGCACGACTGGCAGCGATCAGACTACCTACAGAGACCGCAGCAGTGCCCTGAATATCATCATTAAAACAGCAGATCTGGTCACGATACTTGTGCAGCAAAGGCATGGCATTTTTTTGTGCGAAATCTTCAAACTGGATCAGCGCTTTTGGCCAACGGCGTTTAATGCCTGCAATGACTTCATCTACAAAGGCATAATATTCATCGCCACTAATACGTGGCTGACTCCAGCCCATATAAATCGGATCATTCAGCAATTGCGGATTGTTGGTGCCGACATCCAGGGTAATCGGCAAGGTATAGGCCGGGCTGATCCCGCCACAAGCCGTATAGAGTGACAGTTTGCCAATCGGGATTCCCATGCCGCCAATGCCCTGATCACCCAAGCCCAAAATGCGCTCACCATCAGTAATCACAATGACTTTGACATTGTTTTTATTGACGTTCTGCAAAATATCATCGATATGCGCACGATCCGGATAGGAAATAAACACCCCACGATGACGGCGGTAAATATCCGAGAAACGCTGGCAGGCCTCACCGACCGTTGGCGTGTAAATAATCGGCATCATTTCACTT
>NZ_JBAPXX010000086.1:0-12698 GCF_049284435.1 Acinetobacter sp.
GTGTAGCATCTTGCGTACGGAAGTTCCAACGCTTAACACCACCTTGGAAACCTTTACCTTTAGATGTACCAGTTACGTCAACAACTTGACCCACTGTGAACAACTCAACGGTAAGCGTGCTGCCAACTTCACGACCTTCAAGATCAGCTTCTGTAGCGCGGAATTCTTGAACCAAACGACCAGCAGCAACACCAGCTTTCGCAAAGTGGCCTTTTTGAGCGTTAGTTACGCGAGATTCGCGACGTTCACCAGTAGTGATTTGAATCGCTTGATAACCATCAGTTTCAAGCGTTTTGATTTGAGTGATGCGGTTAGGATCAACCTCAATCACTGTTACAGGTACAGAAACACCAGCATCTGTAAAGATACGAGTCATACCGCACTTGCGACCGACTAAACCAATAGCCATGTGCATAAACCTCTAAAAAAGCGGCCTAATTAACTTAGAGCGTTAATTAACCGAAAGCCTTAACCCAATGCGATCTGAACATCAACACCAGCTGCAAGATCTAACTTCATCAATGCATCTACAGTTTTGTCTGTAGGTTGAACGATGTCGATCAAACGCTTGTAAGTACGGATTTCGTACTGGTCACGCGCGTCTTTGTTTACATGTGGTGATGTTAAAACGTTAAAACGTTCAATGCGTGTTGGCATTGGAATTGGACCACACACTTGTGCGCCAGTACGTTTTGCGGTTTCTACGATTTCTTGAGCTGATTGATCAATCAGGCGATGATCAAAAGACTTAAGACGGATACGAATTCTCTGGTTAGACATACCAGTAAACTCCAAGCCAAATATATAAAGAATCACTCTTGACGCATCTCACCCCACTTTATGTGGGCAAGTGTCAAGAGCAGTGAAATATCACTAAGGTCATGATCGATGCCACGACTGTAACGATAGTTAACTACTTTATTCGTAGTTAACCCCCTTCCTATTGAAGGGTCGCTTATTATAGCCATTGTTTAATGCATAAGCAAATCTCTTTTATGGTTTTATCCAAGTTTTCAATTTATGACTTAAAACAATAGTTTATTGTTTAAATATTAGGCTGTTTTTGCCAAAACATATTCTATCGCACGATTTAATATCTGATTTCCTTCAATAAATTTTTGCTTCGCGGTTTTTTTTAATTCAAATAAATTTTGCACATATTTTCCTGAAAATTGTGCAAGCTCTTCTTCATTTTCCAAAAACAATGCCAGGGTTTCTGGGGTGATTTCCGGATGAAACTGAAAGCCCAATACATTTCTGCCCAACTGATACATCTGATTACGACAGGCTTCATTTTCTGCAAGATGGACTGCCCCTTTGGGCAATTCAAATGTTTCATTGTGCCATTGCAAAATATTGAACTGCTCCGGCAGGCTAAAACAGGTTTCCGGCAGATTCGCTACCTTATGAACTGTGGTCCACCCCAATTCCTGCTCAGGATTACGACTAACGCCTGCACCCAAGGCATTTGCAATCAACTGCCCCCCCAGACACAGGCCGATTGCCGGTTTGCCATGGGAAAGATAACGACGCAACCAGCGTTTTTCCATTTTTAACCAGGGGAAATTCGCTTCATCATTCACACTCATGCTCCCCCCCATAATGATCAGCAAATCCACCTCTTCCACTGCAGGCAGCGCTTCGATCTCTAGAGGTCGATCCACAGGTAAAGCAAAAAATTCAGTCGCTGTAATGTGCGCCTGATGCTGCTTTAAAAATTCATAACAACTACCAAAACCTTCACCAGCAATATGCTGAAAATAATGCACTTTTAAATGCGACTTCATGCTCCTCAACCTATTTTTTTAGCTATATAGATTTAGGTTTTGCAAAAATGAAGCCAACTTTTTATAAGACTTGTTGTTTTTAAACAATTCACAACGTAACTGGCAGTGAGTCACAGATTCTCTTAAGCTAGAGTAATATTTGATTACATTTGAGCGCATTCACGTGAAACAAGACTCTCAAACTCGCCTGATTCATGCACCACGAAAGGCCCCTCAAGCAATTTCTACCATTCAGCCTCCCCTCTATCGTGCATCGACGATTATCTTTAATAATACCGATGCCCTGTTTAATCGCCATTGGACCGACGACTATGACTATAGCTATGGCACGCATGGCACACCCACTACGTTTACTCTCGGCGACAATATTGCCCAGCTCGAAGGTGGCTTGTATCACCTGCTCGCACCGAGTGGTTTATCTGCGATTAATCTCGTGAATTCTTGCTTTTTAAGCCAAGGGGATGAGGTTTGGGTGGCTGACAATATCTATGGTCCAAACATGGAGCATTTACGCAATCTGGAAAAGCGTTATGGAATTACGGTTAAAGTCTACAATCCCATAGAGCTTGATACGTTTCAGCCTACAGATAAAGCCAAACTGATCTGGCTCGAGGCTGCTGGCTCAGTCACTTTGGAATTTCCGGATCTGGTTGGTTTGGTGAAAAAAGCACAGGCACATCATATTCTGACGGCACTGGATAATACTTGGGGCGCAGGTCTGGCTTTTAATACCTTTGATTTTGGTGAAGAGCGTTTAAGTGTAGATATGACGGTACATGCACTGACCAAATATCCAAGCGGCGGTGGTGATATCCTGATGGGCTCAGTGGTCACACGGGATAAAGCCCTGCATCACAAACTGTTTCGTACTCACGCCATTCAGGGTATTAGTGTTTCTGGTGATGATGTGGCGCAGGTACAACGCAGTCTAGCTTCGATGCAACTACGATATCAACATCAATCCAACAGTACGCTGATCTTACTAACATGGCTTAAACAGCAAGCCGAGTTTGTACAGGTGCTGCATCCTGCTGATCCAGACAGCGCAGGCCATCAATACTGGAAAGAAATTTGCAAGCAAGGTGATAGTGCCGGCCTGGTCAGCGTGATCTTTGACAACACATACGCAATGCAGGACATTCGGAATTTCTGTGATAACTTACAACTGTTTAAGCTAGGCTTTAGTTGGGGTGGCCCTGTCAGTCTGGTCATGCTATATAACTTAAAAGACATGCGTGTGCTGGAACATTCACACTTAAAAGACGGCTTGCTGGTTCGTTTCTGTATTGGACTGGAACATCCGGAAGATTTGATTCAAGATATTCAACATGGACTAGAACAAATGAAAAAACTTAAAAACGAATAATAAATAACAGGAAAAACTATGGGTATACCAATTGTTATTGCTAAAAAAACTGCGGATACCACGCAGGATATTGTGTTGCATTCCCAACTTGCCAATCGACATGGCTTGATTGCAGGCGCTACCGGTACCGGAAAGACTGTAACATTAAAGGTACTGGCTGAAAGTTTTTCCCGAATTGGCGTACCTGTATTCCTTGCCGATGCCAAAGGCGATGTGTCCAGCCTGGCCAAAGCAGGTGAAAGCAGCCCCAAGTTTGATGAACGGATCAAAAGTCTTAATATCGAATCCATTCCTTTTGCAGCCTCACCAGTAGTGTTTTGGGATTTATTTGGCGAACAGGGCCATCCGATTCGCACTACCATTTCTGAAATTGGCCCGCTGCTCTTGGCTCAAATGCTAAATCTGAATGACACTCAGGAAGGTGTGCTTTCCGCAGTATTTCGGATTGCCGATGATCAGGGTTTATTACTGATCGACTTTAAAGACCTGAAAGCGATGCTGAGTTATGTCTCTGAGCATGCGGCTGACTTTAAGGCCGAATATGGCAATTTATCTCCCGCCAGTCTCGGTGCTATTCAACGCAACTTATTGGCACTGGCTGACCAAGGCGGTGATCAGTTTTTTGGCGAGCCGGCGCTAGATCTGATGGACTTTTTGCAGACAGATAGTCAGGGCCGTGGCAATATCAATTTGTTGGCGGCCGACAAGCTGATGAATATGCCTAAGCTGTATGCAACTTTCTTGCTCTGGATGCTCTCGGAGCTGTTTGAACAGCTTCCCGAAGTCGGCGATCTGGATAAACCAAAACTGGTGTTCTTCTTTGATGAAGCCCATCTCTTGTTTGATAATGCAAGCCCTGCACTACAGGATAAGATTGAGCAGGTGGTGCGTCTAATTCGCTCTAAAGGTGTGGGGATTTATTTTGTGACACAAAATCCACTGGACTTACCTGAAAGTGTCTTAGGCCAGCTCGGCAATCGGGTTCAACATGCTTTACGGGCTTTCACTCCCAAAGATCAAAAAGCAGTAAAAACCGCAGCAGAGACTTTCCGAGCCAATCCTGAATTTAAAGTCGATCAGGTGATTACCGAACTAGCTGTTGGTGAAGCTTTAATTAGCTGCCTGGATGAAAAAGGCATTCCGCAAATTGTAGAACGTGGCTGGGTCATGCCGCCGCATTCATCCTTTACGCCGATTAGTCTGGAAGAACGTCAAAGTATCATGCGTCAAAGTATTGTTGCCGGTATTTATGAGCAGCAAGTCGATCGGGACAGTGCCCACGAAATGCTGCAAAACAAGGTCGCACAACGCCAGCAACAAGCTCAGGCCGCTGAACTTGTCAAACAGCAAAGCAAAGAACAAGAAGCACTCGCCAAGCAGCAAATTAAAGAACAGGAACGTCTGGCACGTGAACAACAAAAAGAAGCCGAACGCGCAGCCAAGCAACGTGAAAAACTGACTCAGGATATTGTCGGCACCTTTGCCAAAAGTGCTGCCCGCAGCCTAGGCGGGAGCACTGGACAGAAAATTGTGCGCGGTTTACTGGGTTCGCTGTTTGGCCGCAAATAATCTCCCTCCTTTTCCGATCATCATCACACTTTTTATGGGATATTTTTATATCCCATAATTTTTCTATGGTTTTATGACTATGAGCTATTGTAAAGCCATTTTAAAAGATGTAATTTAAATGCATCTTTTAAAAAACACCTGTAGACGGCTCTCATGACTCCACAACATATTGAACTTGTACAAGCGACTGTTCCTGTTTTACGTGAAAACGGCGTAGCACTTACCACGTATTTCTATAACCGCATGCTGAACAATCATCCAGAGTTGAAAAACACCTTCAACATGGATCATCAAAGTACCGGCCGTCAACCACGTGCCTTGGCTGCTGCAGTACTTGCCTATGCCGAAAACATTACCAATCCGGGCGTTTTGGCCAAAGCTATCGAACGTATTACCACTAAACATGTCAGCTTGGATATTCAACCGGATCAATATGCGATTGTCGGTGAGAACCTGTTGCACTCGATTAGCGAAGTTTTAGATGTACCCATGGACTCAGACCTGATCGCAGCCTGGAAAGAAGCGTATATGCAACTGGCAGATATTTTGATTGGTGTGGAAAAATCTAAATATGCAGAGTTAGCGTCTGAAAATGGTGGCTGGACGGGCTGGCGCGAATTTGAAGTGGCAGCAGCGAATGATACCGATGCAGGTAAAATCTTTACGCTTAGACCTAAAGATGGTGCAGCGATTGCAAGTGCTGAAGCGGGTGAACATATTTCAGTACGTGTACAGGTGCCTGAACAGCACATTCGTCAACCACAACAGTTTAGCTTTGATCAGGCTCAAAACGAGCAATATCAAATTACTGTGAAAGCGGAAGAAAATCCAACCGCATTCTCGGTTGCACAGACCCTGATCAATCACTACCAGGTCGGTGATGTGGTCGAAGTGTCTGCCCCGCTCAAGCTTTAATTGCAAAAACGGTTTAGACTAGCATCAGATTCTAATTAAAAGCTCCATTCGTGGAGCTTTTAGCATTCAATTCTTTCATTTTCTAGCTGTTGACCTATGCAACTCAATAAATTCACTGACTATGCGCTTCGGATCTTGATGTATGTCGCACAGCCACGTGATCTCCCCTATACCATTGCGGAACTTGCCGAACGCTTGCAGGTTTCACAGAATCATGCCATGAAAATTGTGCATTTTATGGCAAAACAGGACTGGCTGATCACCACACGTGGTAAAGGTGGCGGGATACGTTTAAATCCAGTAAGCCTGAACCTTCAACTGGGACAGATTGTGCGGATTCTGCAACGCGACAGCAATGTAGTGGAATGTAATAGCCCACCCTGCGTGTTACGTCCGACCTGTGGCTTAAAAGGCATTTTAGATGATGCGGTGGAACAGTTTTATAGTAGTCTGGACCAATATGTGCTTCAAGATGTGATTACGCCACGAAATGCGCGTTTCAGTAGAAATTCTCCGATCGGCCTGATTAATCTTTAAAGTCTTCCGGGTCACGTCTTGTGACTTATTCTTGCGGCAAAGTTCGCTTGCCTATGCGACTTCCTTTATAATGTTTCATTGTAGATCATTTATTGAAGTTGAGTTATGCACCACAGCAGAGGAAAATCCAAAAACAGTAAGACAGCCCATGCGCCTAAGCAAAAGATCAGCTACGAGAAAAAAGTTGATTCTGCCATTACTGAATATTCTGTGCGCGCACTCAACTGGCTACGCAAAGCCGAATTTTTAATGAGTGCACCCAAACTCAGTCTTTGTGTAGAAGATACAGGCTATGAAATTGCTTTTGCCGGCCGCTCGAATGCGGGTAAGTCTAGTGCGATTAATGCCCTGACCAACCAGAAACAGTTGGCACGTGCATCGAAAAAACCTGGACGTACCCAGATGATCAACTTTTTCAGCCTGGGTAATCCGGATCAGCGTCTGGTCGACTTACCCGGTTATGGTTATGCGGCTGTGCCTGAAAAAATGAAACTGGTCTGGCAAAAAGAACTGGAAAATTACCTGATTCACCGTCAGAGCTTACAAGGCTTGGTATTGCTGATGGATATTCGTCATCCACTGCAACACTTCGATGTGATGATGCTGGAATGGGCTTATTCCCGCCAGTTGTTCGTGCATGTCTTGTTAACCAAGTCAGATAAACTGAATCGTGGTCCTGCATCCAAAGCCTTGCAGGAAGTCAAAGCGGCATTGAAAAAGATGAAGTTGGATTTCTCGATTCAACTGTTCTCCTCCATGAACAAACAAGGTTTAGAAGAACTGGCCAGTGTCATGGGTGGCCGTTTGAACTTTACCTTAGATCAAGCCTCTGAATATGATCTGGACAGTATTCCTGAAGCATCAGCGCATGATTTGAATGAATCTGATGAACCGCTTGAAGAACTCGAGCTTAGTGAATCCGATTCTGAGCATGTTGCTGAAGTATCGACGCATGATTTAAATGAAGCTGAAGAACCACTTGAATTGCTTGAGCAGGATCAATCCGAGCTTAAAGCGGCAGATGAGCTAAATCAGAATAAGCGTTCAGCGGATTAAGACCATATAACCGGAATGGTCTGAGATCGTTCTTGATTTATTAAAACTCACCTTATAAAAAAGCAGGTCAAATACCTGCTTTTTTATTTGTCTTTTGACTGTTTTAACTGTCTGCAACTTGTGGATCTGGTTCACGCGTATGCCGGTCAACTACCACGCTGATCATCATATCCCCTTGAACATTCACCACTGTACGTACGGTATCCAGTAAACGGTCGATCGGTAAAAGAATGGCAATCGCCTCGGCAGGCAAACCGACCGATTGCAAGACCATAATCATGGTCACCATACCGGCACTCGGAATTCCCGGTGCACCCAAGGATGCAATCATCGCAGTTGCACAGACCACCAGTTGCTGCCCCAGACTCAGATCCAGCCCCATTAAATTGGCGATAAATAATGCTGCAGCCGCTTCATACAGCGCCGTACCATCCATATTTAACTGTGTACCAAGTGGAATCACAAAGCCTGCGGTATGTGGACGTACCCCTAAATTTTCCTGCGCGCATTTCATCGACAAGGGCATGGTGGCCGAACTGGAACTGGTGGCAAAGGCAGTAATCAAGGCAGCACGTGTGCCTTTAAAGAAAGTGACCGGATCCATCTTGCCGAAAATCCACAGTAATAAAGGCAAGACCACGATGCCATGAAAAATCGTAGTTCCAGTAACCACCGCAGCGAATTCAGCCAAACGACTGAGGACTGAAACATCTTCAGTGGCAATTAATTTGGCCAATAAAGCAAAAATACCGAGCGGTGCCAGTTTCATGACCCAACCAATCATCAACATCATGATTTCAAAGAACTGATGACTCAGCTTGCGCACGGTACGAAATTTATCTCCTCCTGCGACCAGTGCCACACCAACAAATAGCGCAAAGACTACCACCGCCAAGACATTGCCATCGGCAAAGGCTTTAAACGGATTGATCAAGGTATTTTGAATAAAGTTGGTAAAGAAAGAAGATGGCGTGAGCGTATCAGGTGTTTGATGTTGTGCCATAGCATCCTGGAACATCAGTACATCAACACCCTTACCGACATCAAACAGATGCGCACACGCCAGACCTAAAATGAGTGCCAAGGTGGTGGTGGTCACACAACACATCAGGGTGATTTTCCAGGTGCGGCTCAGTTGCCCACCCGCCTGCAGATTGGATACGCCGACCACGATTGAGCTAAAAATCAGCGGCACTAACAGCATTTTTAACAAGCCAATAAAAATACTGCTGACGATGCCGATGCCATATAGGCTGATATCAAAAAATGAGGTCTGTGGAAATATCGTCAGTAGAAATCCAAACAGCACCCCCAATACGGCGGCAATTAAAATTTGCGTATTTAAGCTCATCTTTTCATGCATTTTTAATATTGATCTTAAGCCGCACTATGCCATGCGGACTCCATAGAATCGAGTAATATTTTATAAACGCGGCGTGAGGACATGATATCAAATGGCCATTTTCATCCGGCTTAAAAATAAAAAAACCGAATCAGGGATTCGGCTTTTTGAACAAGAAAAAATTACTGTGTTTCGATTTCACGTAAGCGGATCAGACCTTCCTGAGAGGTACTGCAGACCAGCTCGCCGTTCTGCCACATTCGGCCAAAATTCAGGCCACGCGAACTGGCGCTTTGGGTGGCATCCATATCGTAAAGCATCCATTCATCCGCACGGAACGGTTTATGGAAGTACATCGCATGGTCAATACTGGCACATTGCAAGCTTGGCGAAATATAGCTCAGACCATGTGGACGAAGCGCCGTGGTCATCAAGGTAAAGTCGGAATAGAAAGCAGCAATAGCCTGATGCAAGGAGATCTGATCGACTTCTGCAGCAATACGGTCATGGGTGCGGATATAGTGCGCATAAGACGGTGCTTCAGGTTGCGGCTGGAACGGATTTTGCGGATTGACCGGACGAATTTCCACATGACGATCACGAGTGAAAGATGCACGGACATTTTCCGGAATAAACTCAATAATCTGCTTGATCAGTTCTGCTTCATTTTTCAGGCTTTCTGCCGGTGGATATTCAGGCTCTGAAATCTGGTAATTTAGCCCTTCTTCCTGATGCGCGAAAGACACCATACACATGAAAATGGTACGGCCATGCTGAATGGCGCGCACCTGACGGCTGACAAAGCTCTTGCCATCACGGATACGATCCACTTCATAAATAATTGGTGCATTGACATCCCCGCCAAACAGAAAATAGGCATGTAATGAATGTGCCGGACGGTCTGTGGTATAAGACGCAGCGCGTAGTGCCTGCCCTAAAACCTGCCCACCGAACACGCGCTTGCCCACCAGATTCCGGCTGATTCCCCGGAAAATGTTTTCTTCTAACTTTTCTAAGCTCAGCAGCTCGACCAGTTCCTGTGTTAAGGCATTCATAAGCAACCTATCTAATATTGGAGATATCCCCAAATGGAAAAACGGATCTAAATAATTGATCTGGAATATTCTGCCACAAAATCAGACCGAAACTCTAAAGTTTGCATGACTATTCTGTCATACTGATATCATAAGTGACTAGGAAAAGCACCTGCTTTCACGCTAAAATTGAAGCACTTCTGTTGAAGTTGTTAAAAAAAGATATATTGTTTCGCTTTAGAAACCCGCAAAATAAATCCCCTCAGAAGCCCTGTGGTTTTGGTCAGTAAAATTAGGAGCAGCTATGTCCAAGAATGGCTTTGGTCAAATGTATCGCAAGCTTTCAAGTAAGTTACTTGATCTTGTGGTTACCCCTCATGTTCTTGGGGAAGTACCAAGTGAAGTGACAGCGCCTGAATCTGATCAGACTGCAGCAGAATCGCAGAAACTGGTCTGCTACGTTTTACAGAACCATTCGCGTAGTAATGCCCTCGTGGTCGATGCAGAAACGCGCCGCTTAAAACTGCCGGCTGCACTTGATCCAATGCAACTGGGCAACAATAAAGAAAAAGCATCGGTACTGTTTTTACAGCATCATGATGAAAATAATCTGCTCAGCTCACCACCGCATGCCTTTCCACCGCGCCTGTTACGCCTGATTGAAATCTTGGAGCAGCACCCTGAGCTGGATGTCGAACTGGTACCGGTAACGGTACTTTGGGGACGTGAACCTGAGAAAGAAGATTCCTGGTTTAAGCTTTTATTTACCGACACCTGGTCTACGCCAAGCCGGGTCAAGCAACTGGTCAATATCGGCCTGCATGGTCGCCAGTCTTATTTAGAGTTCCATGAACCGCAGTCTTTACGCACCTTGATTAACTTTGCCAAAGAGACGCACCCAAATTCAGCGCCGGCCACCTATATTGTCAGCAGCTTAAATGATTATCTGGATGGTCAGCGTGAAGTCATTCTCGGGCCGGATCTGTCCGACCGCCGTAATGTCATGCATGGCCTGATCAAGTCACCAGATGTACAGGCGGCGATTCGCAATGACAGTATTCGTAGCAAAATCTCGATACTGGAATCCGAACGACGTGCCATTCGTTATCTGAACGAAATCGTTTCCGATTATTCTCATTCTACCGTACGTTTTGCCGACAAAGCCCTGACCCGCTTATGGACCCAACTCTATGACGGCGTAGAAGTTCATAATTTCAGTACCGTGCGTGAACTGGCCAAGGATTATGAAATTGTCTATACCCCATGTCACCGCAGTCACATCGACTATCTGTTATTGTCTTATGTGATCTATCATCGTGGCTTGATGGTGCCGTATATCGCTGCGGGCGATAACCTGAATATGCCTTTTGTCGGTCAGATTTTACGTGGTGGTGGCGCCTTCTTTATTCGCCGTACTTTCCGCGGCAATGCGCTGTATACCACGGTGTTTAAAGAATATCTGTATAGCGTTCTGTCCCGAAATACCCCGCTGGAATACTTTATCGAAGGTGGCCGTTCACGTACCGGTCGTTTGCTTCCACCCAAAACTGGAATGCTGGCGATGACCGTACATAGCCATTTACGTGGCAAGTCCAAACCGATTGTCTTTGTTCCGACCTATATTGGCTATGAACGCTTGATGGAAGGCAGTACGTATGTCGGTGAGATGAGCGGCAAGCCGAAAGAAGCCGAATCGATTTTTGGGATTGTAAAAACCCTGCGCAAAATTGAACGCATTTTCGGTAAAGTGCATCTTAACTTCGGTGAGCCGGTCTTTCTGGATGACATCCTGAAACAACATGGCGCAGAAAATATCAAGATCGAAAAGAACGATGATCCGATTCCACAAGCGGTTTCTGATGCGGTAAACAGCTCTGCGCAAGCAATTCTGGAAAATATCAACCGTGCGGTGGTGATCAATCCGGTATCACTCTTGTCTTTGATCCTGCTGGCGACGCCAAAACATACCCTGGATGAAGAAATCTGTATTAAGCAGCTGGATACCTATCGTACCCTGCTGGCGGCATTACCCTATGATGAACGGATGGAAGTTACCCCGCTTTCCGGCAAAGAAATTATTGCCTATGCGATGAAACTGAAACTGATCAAGCGGCTAAAACATGTGCTGGGCGATATTATTGCCATTGAAGATAATCAGGCAGTATTGCTGACCTATTTCCGTAACAATATCGTGCATTCCTTTGTACTTCCGTCGTTAATTGCAGCCTTGGCTGAACACAATGGTACAATTCGCCGTCATGATGTGGTCAATATCAGCAGTACCCTGTACCCATTCTTAAAAGCAGAACTGTTTTTAAAATGGCGTGAAGATGAGATTCAGGATCAGGTCAATGCGCATATCGATAACCTGATTTCTGCCAAACTGATTGCTGAGGATGGCGAAAATCTGGTTGCTCCGGCACCGAATACCGAAGCGCATCATCAGCTGGAAGTTCTGGCTGCACCGGTGACCCAAAGTCTGGAACGTTATTACATGACCCTAGCCCTGATTACCCAGCGTGGTTCAGGCAATATTTCTACCCGTCAGGTTGAAGAGTTGAGTTATCTGGTGGGTCAGCGTCTGTCTGTGCTGTACGAGTTCAATTCACCTGAATTCTTCGATAAGGCCTTATTCCAGAGTTTTATTAAAGTCTTGACCCAAAAAGGTTATCTGTGCACCAATGAAGACAATGCTATTGTCTTTGATGAACAGCTGACCAACGTGGCGCAATATGCCGATCTGGTACTGGATGAAGTGAAATTGCAGATGCTGCATCACATCACCGCCTTTACCGATGAAGAACTGAAAGAAGCTTTAGATGCAGTGGCGGCTGAACAAGCCAAGAAACGTGCCAAGCGCAAGAAGAAGTAAGATTATTTAAGCTCCTTCTCCCTCTGGGATGAGAAGCACTGCTTCGCAAGGGGATGAGGGAAAATGTTCAAAAAATCCTTCACCTATCCCTAGCCCTCTCTTTCTAGGCATAGGTATCTACACAATTTCCGAGCTTTGCGTTAAATTGAAGAGCATGCTCTTCAATTTAACATCTCTGGTCTGGATCAGCGTCTTGTCAAACGCTATAACGGCCTTGTAA
>NZ_JBAPXX010000087.1:0-1716 GCF_049284435.1 Acinetobacter sp.
AAAATTAACTGTGGCTTTAGATGGTGAAATTGTTGAAATGCAGCCGCCGCTTAAAATTTCAGTGCGTAAAAATGCATTAAAAATAATGGTTCCTCATGATTCTGCACCTGTCTGATTTACATTTTGGTACAGAGAAAACCGCCTGTATGGCGGCAATCCGTCTTTTTTGCCAAGAGCAACCTTTTGAAGCTGTCGTGGTGAGTGGTGATTTAACCCAGCGAGCGCGCTATACGCAGTTTTATGACTGCAAACAGTTTTTGGAAAGTCTTAATCTTCCGTATCTGGTGGTACCAGGTAATCATGATATTCCATTATATCAGCTGTGGAACCGCATCTTTAGTCCATTTACCCGCTATAAATTATTCTTTGGTCACATGGAAAATATCTTAGAAACTGCACATTTTTATATTATGGGAGTGAACAGTATTCGAAGGCGTTATCACACTCGCGGTCATATCTCTTTGGAACAAATCCAGCAAATTGACCAGTCATTAATGGTCGCTCCAGCACATAAAATAAAACTGATTGTTGCGCATCAGCCTTTTTATACTCCACCGAATGATCCACATGGGGTAAAAGACTGTCCGATGCTGGGGCGGATGGCTTTAGAATCCTGGAGCCAAAGCGGTTTAAATGGCTTGTTACATGGACATCTGCATCAATCTGCGGTGTATGATTTAAACCAGATTTATCGTTTAGGTGTAGCCCATCCTGTACTTGATATACATGCCGGTACAGCGACTTCTTACCGATTACATCGTGGCTTGCCAAATAGTTTCAATGTTATTCAGGAAAATGCCGACGTGCAGCATTATTATTTTGATGAACAACAAAAAGAATTTGTATTAGATGAACAAAATGCTGAATAAATGAAGAAATATTGAGAGTTGAATAAAAAAAATACAAAAAACCGCATTTTTTTTTACTTGCCCCCTTGAAGCGTTTTTTTCCATCCCCACAAAAGTGACATCGAAATTATTTTGATGATGACCGATGGAATAACAAAGTCATCATTACTTCACTATAAAAGACTTAGTCTGATGGAGTTTCCAATGAGCAACATTCGTCCATTACATGATCGCGTAGTTATTCGTCGTGTTGAAGAAGAAACTAAAACTGCTGGCGGTATTTTACTTCCAGGTTCTGCTGCTGAAAAACCGGCTCAAGGTGAAATCATTGCAGTAGGTAATGGTCAGGTTACTGACAATGGCGTACGCGCTTTAGACGTTAAAGTAGGCGACAAAGTATTGTTCGGTACTTACGCAGGTACAACTGTAAAAGTACAAGGCGAAGAACTTCTTATTATGAAAGAGTCTGACATTTTAGCCGTTTTAGAAGGCTAATTCAGACCTGTTCCATTCAATCAAATTTTTGAAAATTAAAATATTTGGAGTAAAGCATGTCAGCTAAAGAAGTAAAATTTGGTGATTCAGCGCGCAGCAAAATGATTGCAGGCGTAAACGTACTTGCAGATGCTGTAAAAGTAACTTTAGGTCCTAAAGGCCGTAATGTTGTGATCGACCGTTCTTTCGGTGCACCCCACATTACTAAAGATGGTGTAACGGTTGCGAAAGAAATTTCACTGGCAGACAAATTTGAGAACATGGGTGCTCAACTGGTTCGTGAAGTATCTTCAAAAACCAATGATATCGCAGGTGATGGTACAACAACTGCAACTGTACTTGCGCAAGCCATCTTGAATGAAGGGATCAAGTC
>NZ_JBAPXX010000088.1:0-7709 GCF_049284435.1 Acinetobacter sp.
GTGTAGATGCGATTACTATTGAAAAAGGGCAAACGGTGAAAACGGGGCAGGTGTTGTTTACCTTGGCGCCGGTGGCTTGATGAGGTAGGAATAAAAAAGACCGTCCGTAAGGGCGGTTTTTCTTTATATTTTTTATATCTTTGTTAAATTATATAATATTTTAGTTGTTGATTTTGTCACATGAATTTTTATGTTGTCGAAGACTACCGTACAGATAGTAGAAAGATTTCTACAGATAAGGAATATTGTGTACTTAAGTGGGATGATTGGGATGATTTTGGTTATAAAACTCAATTTCATTTGAGATATGTAAAAAATGGAGAAGTTACTGATTTAGGCGCTGTAAAAATTGCTTTTTTGGATGATACTCAAAACATTTATCACTTTAATCAGCATGTGCCTAAGAAATTCTATAAACTCAATGAAAAGTTTTTTAGTATAGGGGGGAGTGGTAAGTATTATAAGAAAATCTCTTCTCTAAATGATAAAACTAGGAAAACAATTCTTAAAGGATTAAATGACTTAGCTTTCGGCATAGATAAATTCAATCAAATATATGATAAGAATCTCTCAGTTCTAAATACATCTTTACTAAGGGAGTTTTTTGTAGATGAGATACGTGGAAAATATAATCGTTTAGCTCATGGAAAACCTGAATTGACAGAATTTAGTTTTTCATTTGAATATTTTAATGATGAAAATAGGAATGTAGAAGTTTCCTTTGATGTTACTCCCAATTCATTACCCCCAACAAACTTACATGTTGTAATTGGAAGTAATGGTGTAGGTAAAACAAATTTTTTGAATAAGATATTAAAAAAATTCTTCAATGAAGACCTAGGATTAACAAAGGTTATTTACTTTAGTTACAGTCCATTTGATAAACCATTTCAGGGCATAATAGAAGAGGATATAGCTGACTATGATTATGCTTTTTACGGGCTATTAAAGAGCCCTTTTAATAATACTGAAAACACATTAAATGGTGGCTCGGATCTCGAGCATCAATTTTTAGAATCTTTTGAAGAATGTATGAAATCTATTTCTAAAACACAGAGATGGATCGAAATGCTTAAAATCCTAATTAAGAATGATGATTATCTTAGTGATCTTTTTTCATATATTTTAGAAGATGAAGAAAGTGAAATTAATAATGAAAAAATTATAGATTTCTACCGCTTACTAAGCACAGGACATAAAATCGTTATTAAATCTTTAACGCATTTAGTTAATTCAGTTACAGAGAAATCCCTAATTCTATATGATGAGCCTGAAACTTATTTGCATCCTCCTCTAATTTCAGCTTATTTAAGAGCTATGTCATGGTTACTAATTGATAGAAATGCCATTGGAATTTTAACAACACATTCTCCAATTATTTTACAAGAAATTCCTAAGAGCTGTGTATGGAAAATCTTAAGGCGGGGAGATATTTTCAATGCTCTGAGGCTAGAAACAGAGACATTTGGAGAAAATATTTCTTTATTAAACTATGAGATTTTTAACTTAACAGCATCAAATTCAAGTTTTATTGATTTATTAGAAACAGAAGTAAGGAAAATTATAAAAGATGGCTATAAAAAAACGAACATAGAAATATTTAATCAGGTTATACATATTTTTAATGAAGAATTGGGTACTGAAGCTAGAGCACATTTAATGAAAAGCATCAAAAATATTAAAGCTGAGATTAAAGATGAAAAAAATTAATCTTCCAAATTTTACTATAAATGAAACTTATCAATTAAGTCTCCAGTACATTGATCAAAGTAAACCTCATAGGAAGATTATTTTTGATAATCTTACAGCCTTAACTGATGAGATATTTTCCTATAGTGATGAATATGAGGAAAAAGCATATCAAGGTAAATTACATGAGCTTGATAAAGATAAATTTGAAGATCACTCAGAGGATCTAGTTAAATTATATACTTCATACTTTTCAAATAATAAACCACAGTACTCAACGATAAGGAAATTTTATGACTTGATCTTAACGAATGGGAATGAAGATAAAAACAAAATTATTAAATGTCCTTATTGTCTCTCAACAATCTGTTCGCATGTTGATCACTTTTTACCTGAGTCTGTTTACTCTGGCTTAGCCGTTAATCCTAAAAATTTAATTCCTAGTTGCCATAATTGTAATACGAAGAAAAAAGCTAAAATTTTTAAAATAATTGGTCAACATCAAGTCAGCTTTTTTCACCCATATTATGATGATCTAGGTGATATTTTATGGCTGAAAGCAAATGTAACTCTTGAACAAAATTTATTATCAGTATCTTTTTTTGTTGATAGTTCATTAGATGTCGCTAAAGAAATCATCCATAAAATTAATTATACTTTTGATGAGTTGGGTATGGCTTCATATTTAAGTAATAAAGCTGCTGAAACAGAGCTGACAACGCTAATGGCAAAATTTAGAAGTAAAGATTTTTGGTTAGAATTAAGCAATGAAGAGATTACTACAACCTTAGACTCAGACAGGAAACTTTTTATTTTAACGCATGGCAAAAATCATTGGTTAACGGCTTTATATGATGAATTATCAAAAAGATCAGATTTATATGATGTTTTAAAAATATCCTAAACCTTAATATTAAACCAATTAACAGATCTTTTAAAAGACCTGTTAAATGGTAATAATTTGATTATTGTTTACATATCTAGTTTATTGATGATTGGCAAACATTCAGTCTTAAAAGTAAATATCACAGAATCATCAATTTTAAAGAATACTTTAAATAAAAAAATCAACATTTACAGATAAAGTCACTCCAACCATGTTCAGCCACACTTTGAGGCACTCCTGAACCCCAATGGTGCAAAATGGTCTATTTTTTAGCCGCACTTAATAAAAGTAAATCATCCTTATTCTGGCTTATATATGTATGTGATCAATTTTAAAAGCATTCTGCTTAAATCTATTCTATTTTATATTGTGGCACGCTTTATGCTTTTATTTATATACAACATAAATAGAGGAGAGCAATACACTTGATCACTCATAATCACAAACATCGGTTAACCATTCATGTATAAAAAGAATAGCAAGGACATGAGCAATCAAAATGGAATAAACTGGTGAAATACAAAACTTACTTTTGCTTTAGAACAAGCCCCATTTCAATGTTATGGGGCTTTTTTTCGCCCTTTTATGTAAGTTTATTCACCTCATCCAAATAACTAAAAACTGGCACGCTTTCTGCATTTTCCTAAGTAATACGAAATTCTAGTTTTGTAATATCCACAGGAGATGCACATGAACAATCCGACATCAAATAAAAAAATGCATCCATGGCTTCACTTTCTGGTTGAGCTTCTCAGCGTACGCGCAGGCTTTCACATTAAACAGTCTTCCCAATATCAACCCAAGGATCAACATCGTGCCTAAACAAAAATTGGCACGGATCAGTATTACCGTACCAGAAACCACGCTACATGCGATGGATCAAAAAATTGTCGAGCAACACTATGAAAGCCGCTCGCAGGCCATTGTCGACATGATTAACCGCCACCTGATTGATGATCTGATGATTCGCGATGAAGTCATGGTTGGTACGCTTACCTTGCTCTATGACGTCAGCCTGAAACCGCTGCGCAGTCAGCTGGTCGATCTGCAACAGCAATATCTGGCACAAGTGATCAACTCGCTTCATATCCAGCTGGATGATGAAAAAATCCTGCAAGTCATGCTGATGCAGGGTGCGAGCAGTGATCTGAAAGAAATTAGCGAACAATTTATTGCACTGAAAGGCGTGATTAAAGGGCATCTCGAACTGATGGATGCCGTCATGCCACCCATTCCACAAAATACCGAACACACTTAAGGAGAACAGCTGTGCACAACTTATGGACTGTACAGGACTGGCAACACGCCTACCAGAATAACAATATCCAGCTTAGTGACCTGATTGAGTATGTTGCCGGATTGAATAATGACGATCATGCCTGGATTTCAATTGCGACAGCAGCACAATTACAGGCACAAATTGATGCACTGACTGGTGCAGATATTGAAAGCTTGCCACTTTATGGGGTGCCATTTGCGGTCAAGGACAATATTGATGTTGCGGGGTTCTATACCACAGCGGCTTGTAAAGAAGCAGCTTATCTGGCGACTTCCGATGCAACAGCAGTAGCCAAATTAAAAACTGCCGGCGCGATTGTCGTGGGTAAAACCAATCTGGACCAGTTTGCAACGGGTCTGGTCGGTGTGCGCTCTCCATACGGTGCGGTGAAGAACAGCTTTAATCCTGAATATATCAGTGGAGGTTCAAGTTCCGGTTCAAGTGTTGCTGTAGCCAATGGACAAGTGCCATTCAGTCTGGGTACAGATACTGCAGGTTCAGGACGTGTACCGGCAGGGCACAATAACATTGTCGGACTCAAACCGACCAAAGGCTGGTTCTCGACTACAGGCCTGATTCCGGCTTGCCGCACCATCGATGTGATTTCGATTTTTGCCTTAACGGTGGATGATGCCTGGCGGGTGGCGCAAGTCATGCAAGGCTATGATGCCAGCGATGATTATTCCCGAGTACATCCTCAGAATGTTCCCAGCCAATTTTCAAAAGGGAAAATTGCCATTCCGGATACACTGGAATTTTATGGCGATGCTGAAACTGAAAAAGCGTTTAATCAGGCGATCGCACGTGCACAAAGTTTGGGCTATACGGTTGAGCCGATTGATTTTACTCCATTTCAGCAACTGGCAGCAGCACTGTATAACCGCTCGTGGGTAGCTGAACGTACCAGTGCCGTGGAAAAAATGGTGCAACGCGAGAAGACCCATGCAGTGATTGGTCAAATTATTGCGCAGGCAGACCGGTTCAGTGCGGTCGATGCCATGCAGGATGAATATGAACGCGCCCGCCTGAGCCGTGTTATTCAAAATACACTGGCAGATTATGATGCCTTGATGGTGCCTACTGCACCCACCATTTATCGTATTGCAGAAGTAGAAGCTGATCCTCTGGTAAAAAA
This sequence comes from Acinetobacter sp., assembly GCF_049284435.1. Classification (GTDB taxonomy): domain Bacteria; phylum Pseudomonadota; class Gammaproteobacteria; order Pseudomonadales; family Moraxellaceae; genus Acinetobacter. The sequence continues at coordinate 4,990 of NZ_JBAPXX010000088.1, forward strand.
CAGCCACATGGGCGCTTATACCAATTTTGTCAATTTTGCCGATCTGTCGGCTTTGGCGCTATCAAATAGCATTCGTGCCGATGGTCTGCCAACTGGTGTGACCTTTATTGCGCCAGCCTGGATGGATGAAGCACTGGCCAAATTCGGGCAAAAATGGCAGCAGGCAAGCCAGTTAAAGTTAGGCACATCTGAACGCCTATATGAAAAAACAACTGAAATCTCATCGGGCCACAGCGTGAAACTGGCTGTCGTCGGTGCACATCTAAGCGGAATGCCACTGAATTTTCAGCTGACCACACGTGGTGGCACCCTGATCAAGCAGACCCGGACTGCTTCGCATTACAAACTCTATGCTTTAAAAAATACCACACCGCCAAAACCTGGCCTGCAATACAACGCTAAAGGTTGTTCAATTGAAGTAGAGGTCTGGGACATTCCACGTGCACTGTTCGGGGACATTGTTGCAGAAGTTCCGGCACCTTTGGGGATCGGCAATGTCCGGCTGATTGATGGTACTTGGGTGAAAGGCTTTATCTGTGAAGGCTATGCACTTGAAGATGCAACAGATATCAGTCATTTCGGTGGCTGGCGCGAATTTATGAAATCTAAACAACTTTCAAATACCAAATTTAAATGTGAATGCATAGGGGAAATCGCAAAATGATCAAAAAAGCACTGATGTCAGTTTCTGTACTGTCTGCAATCCTTTTAAGCGGTTGTGACAATACCGCTAAAGTACCTGAACCAAATGCCAAGGCAGAAGGGAGTGTAAATACTCAGCCCATCCGGATTGGTTATAGTGACTGGCCGGGATTTGTGGCCTGGCAGGTGGCGATTGAAAAAGGCTGGCTAAAAGAAGCAGGGGTAAATGCCAATTTCGAATGGTTTGATTATTCAGCCTCACTGTCAGCTTTTGCTGCCAACCAGCTGGATGCGGTCATGGTCACTAATGGTGATAATCTGGTCACTGGCTCTGGCGGTACCAAGGGGGTGATGATCATGGCGACTGATTATTCAGCTGGAAATGACGTAATTATTGCCAAGAATGGCATTAATTCGATTCAGGATCTGCGCGGTAAAACGGTTGCGACTGAAAAAGGCCTGGTCGATCACTTATTGCTGTCCACTGCACTGGATGATGCCAAGGTTAAACTGAATGAAGTTAAACTGGTCAATACCATGACCAATGAATTGCCACAGGTTTTTGCAACTCCCGATATTGATGCGATTGCGGTATGGCAGCCGGTGGCAAATCAGGCTTTATCTGCGGTAGCCGGTTCCAAGATTATTTTCACCTCTAAAGACAAGCCGGGATTAATCTACGATACCTTGACCGTGAATCCGACTCATCTGGAAGCCAATAAAGAGCAATGGAAAAAGGTGATTCAGGTTTGGGATAAAACAGTCAAATACATCAATGACCCGGCAACTCGTGAAGATGCTGCACAGATCATGTCCAAACGTGTCGGTGTCGATGCGAAGACCTATATGCAGTTCATTGATGGCACGCATTTGCTGGATCTGGCCGCCAACAAGAAAGTCTTTACCAAAGGTGATGGTTTCGATTCGATCTATGGTTCCAGCTATCATGTGAACAAGTTCAATGTGGCCAACGGCATTTATACGACTGAAATGAATGTGGATGGTGTGATTGTTCCAACTCTGGTACAAGAACTCAAATAGAGCATATCTCCTCATTCAGGAATGTAATCTAAACCAGTAAAAAACCCCCAGATTGGGGGTTTTTTATGGTCAGATGAATATTAAAAAATTAAAGCTGCGTACTTTTGGAAAAGACATTGATAAAAATAATGCCAATGATCATAAACGCCAGACCGATCAGTGCAGGAAGATCCAGTTGCTGTTTAAACACCAAGAGGCCAACCGTTGAAATCAAGATAATGCCGGCACCAGACCAGATTGCATAGGCAATGCCCATCGGAATTGTTTTCATGGTCAGTGACAGAAAAAATAAGGCAACGGCATAACCGGCAATGGTGGCAAGTGAAGGCCAGAGCACGCTAAAACCATTGGAAGCTTTCAATGCAGAAGTTGCAATGACTTCTGCAATAATGGCAATCGAAAGATATAGAAAAGACATATTTCTCCCTATAACACCCGTTCTGCATGCTGCATCAGGTGATCCTGTTCTGACTTCAGCCAGCTTTCAGCTTGTGTAGTCGTGGGGGTAACATATTGAAATTGGTAATCCGGCTGGTATATATCCAGCTCAAAAATCAGGTCGATTTGACGATCATCTAAAATTACGTGCTGAACCAGACTGCTTTCATTGAGAACTTCAAAATTTTCCAGATTAAAGGTTTTGCCTGTTTCGTGCGTGCGGGTGCTGTAAGTTTTAGCTTGACTATCAGTCCCGATAGACACCTCAAAGCTTTCCAGCAGGGCAAACACGGTGGGATCGACAGCTTTCAAGTCCATTTGAGCTACTGCACTTTGCACTTCAGGCAAACGCGTCAGGGCATAGGCAATATGATCACCACAAATAATCAGGCCACCATCCATTTCCAGTTTCTGACCAGATTGAACATCAAGTGCAGACTGAAGACGCAGGCCTAAAAATAAACCGTGTTGTACCTGCTGGCGCCAGTCTTCGACATAGACATTGCTTGGAGAAAATTCCAGAATGCAGTTGCCAATCGCATGCAACTTGGCTGGTTCCGGCCACTGCACATGATTCTGGTAATTGGCGTAGTCTTTCA
>NZ_JBAPXX010000089.1:0-22849 GCF_049284435.1 Acinetobacter sp.
GAACACTCTTCAACTGCTCTCGGAATATTCAATAGATGAACTGAATGAAATCGCAACAATTGCATTAAGTACCTAAAGATGTGTAGATACCTATGCCCTATGGGAGAGGGGAAAGCCTCCCTTTTTAAAGGGAGGTTTGGAGGGATTAAATTTTAAATCTCCTCTTACCAAGCAGAGCTTCTCATCTCCTAGAAAGAGAGGGAAATCTTCTTTTAAATAATGGAGGGATTAGATTTCCGTATTTTCATCCCAAAGGAAGTACATGCCAAATTGTCCGGTTCTAAATTCACCGCCTATCGCTTTGCCCGTATCAGTTAAAAAGTGCTTATCATTTTCAAGTTTGAGATAGCCTTTATTCACCAGTTGTTCAAGCAAATCGGGTGTCTTGAGTCCAACTTTGGAAGCAAGTTTGGCTGTTGTTAATTTCTTGAATTTTAAATTTTCTTGTTCTATTTCACGCTCAGTTTGAGCCTCAACCTTATCTGTTTTAACTTCATCTAAGCTAATCCGGACTTCTTCGCTAATCCGAATAATACGCTGCGCTTCCTCATAAGCATCTTTAAAGACATCATCATCTTCATATTTACGTACTGAAATGCCCATTTCATTGTTATTGACCTGGCTAAATTCATATAAGTTCAAACTCGAAATAATACATTCCGATTCATTGAGGTAGCATTTTGCATGAAGATTTTTGCAGAAACTCAAACGGACATAGTCCAGTTTTTGAATCCATTTAATTTCTTCAGGATGCAAATCACTTTTGCCATAGACAATGCGAACATCAATTTTTAACCGGTCTTTGTCTTCTAATAATTCTTTAATACGGTCATTGAGAGTAAATACGGACTGATTAAAATTAAACGTTCTTTGGCATTTTTGATGAGTTCTTCTAAGAAAAAATTGGTTGCACTGGTATTTAGAAATTTAGCCATATTTTCCCTGTAATATTTTGAATATTATGTTTGTTATAGGGCAATAAGATATCGCTGAATCGGCAATCACTCAACCTTTAAGTACATGCCATCCGCCGAGACATTATGTCCAAAACCGCAAGACATCGGATTGCTGCTATTCACTACAATCTGTTGTCCAATTTGAGCGTTAAACTGAAATTTCAATTCAATTTTGCAGTCGTCATAACGATATTGGGTATGTGTTTTATTCAATGGCATGCGGGTTGAAAATTCTCCTATATTTGGTCCATAAATCAGACTGCGCAAACCCATATAGAGTCCATTAAACTCAATCTGGTAGGCATTCGAAGTCCGTATAACTTCAATCGTATTCAATTGACCAAAACCTGCATAGCGGACATATTTTCCTGCAAGACTCTTCGGTTTTTGTGGTGCAGGCAACTGTTTCAGATTGAATTGGCTGGTGTTCGCATTTGGGAAAATGGAGAACCAGACGCGTGCCCATTGCGGCTTTCCAAGCTTGGCATAACTTAAACCGACATTATTAAATGCCGTGGTGATATTACGCTCAGAAAAAGCAGTACCGCCGTCTTCTACATTCATCGCACAAAAAGATGACCATGCGGCTTGTTGCTCAAATTGCGCTATGGCCTTTTGATATTGTTTTTGGTCGTAGAATTTTTTGCCATTATTTGCATAGCTTTGTACTTTGCTACAGCCTGAACGGAGCTCTTTTTCAAAATCTGAATCAGCAAAAGTGAGCGTACTTAAGCTTAAAAGACCAATAGAAAATAAAGATTTATACATGGTGTTATTCAGTATGAGTTTGATTCGAATAAAACATAGCAAGCTTGTGAAGTAAATAATATCTCTGTTGTGATCAAATCCAGCAGAAAACAGAAAACAGAAAACAGAAAACAGAAAACAGAAAACAGAAAACAGAAAACAGAAAACAGAAAACATGAAAGTGATTAAGACAGTGAGAGTCTTATGCTAAGAAAATAGATCAAGAGAAGAATTTAAAATAAAAGTGAATTAAACCTGATCCAGATTCAGTTGTAAGAGTACCAGATCACGCCATTGCCCAAACTTCTGTCCAACTTGCGGCATATAGGCAGTTTGAACGAAACCCAGTTTTTCATGCAGACGAATCGATGAGGTATTTTCAGAATCAATCGCTGCGACCATGATATGCAATTTCTGTACTTGAGCCTGTTCAATTAAATACTGTAATAATTGAGAACCTAAACCTTGCCCTGCATAATCTGGATTTAAAAAGATGGAATGTTCTACCGTCTGTTGAAAGCCCTGAATACTACGAAACTGATCATAACAGGCATAGCCAGCCACGACCTGATTTCGAGTATCTTCAACCACAAAAACCGGGAAATTCTGATTTTTAAGCTGCTTAAACCAGATTTTGAAATAGTTCAAATCAAAGGCCGTTCTGTTCCAGGTCGCAGTACCATAGAGTACTTCCTGATTATAAATCTTGAGGATGGTTTCAAGATCATGTTCGGTCGCAGGTCGAATGTCAAAATCAGGCATATTCTTGTTCTGGTAGGGTTGAGCTGAAATTACAGTTAAAAAAAAAGCAGAACCGGAGTTCTGCCTTTGATCATACATCAATTAGAAATGATATTTAACCAATGCGCTGACGTCATTTTGGTCTACGCCTTTATAACCATATTTATTGTTCCAAACTGAATGTTCGATACCTACATAAAGTTTAGTGTCTGGAGAGATATGTTTACCTACATTCCATTTGTACTGGCTAGTCCAGTTCAATTCACTGGCATGTGTATCTTCAGCCGTTGACCAATCCAGGAATGCATCAACAAGGAAATCTTCAGTACCTAACTTAAATGGTACTGCATAAGTGATGGTCATTTGATAATCATCTGCAGTATTATCGTTGTCAGCTTTATAGAAGTTAATGTTTGCATATTGTGTATATGGAACATTTAAAGCAAAACCAACACCATACAAGTAGTTATTAAAGCCTTCGCCACCTTCCCAAGTTGTCGCAACGAGTACGTCCTTGATTGGACCAACTTCAAGTTTAGTTCCTGAAACTGCACTTAAGCTTAAACGCGGTGCAACCTCAAAATAGGTACTATTACCTTCTGGATCATTGTTAGTACGATCAGCGAAAGCAAAGAAATCACCATATTTTAAACCTGCCGCATATTCCGCAGTAACCGTTGTTTGATCAAGCTTTTCATCTTGAGTGAGAAATGGTGATTTATAGTTTTCACCATAAAGACCTGTAACGCTAAAGTCCTGCCAAACTGGTTTTGCTTGAGAAAATGCTGCAGTTGAAGCCAATGCACAAAGTGCCGCAAGTTGTGTAAATTTCATTTAAATCTATCCCCCCGAGAAAGCAGAATAAGCATACAGATTAATAAGTAAAAATAAAGTTAAAAGTGATCGCTGACTTAAATATATTTCAGCCCTCATGAGTTGAATGCAGACGATCATTTTCCTAAGTTTTCATTGTCTTTCGCTGATGCTTTTCTAAAGCATTATTTTTTAAATAAAGTTGAATATGTAGCTCCTTAAAAGACTGAATGTATAACTAAAAATATAAAATCACTTCAATTTAGGATAATTAACTTAGAAAACCAGTAAAAATAGGGGGAATATACAGATTGTTTAGTAATTAATTTGAGCCTGAGGCTGAACAGCTTTGTTCTGTTTGTGTAATGAAGCTACTTTTAAAATCTCAAATGACCGTCGTTTTATAAGCCTGTTCTCAGCCTCTTCAAGTGAGATTGATCGGTCTTATATTTGAATTGAAAATCATTTTTGCAGGTTGTTATTTTAGAATGATGAAGGAGTATTTTTCCTGGTTCTGCAAGAGCAACTAAATAATGATAAAGCATGTGATCTATTCAGGACTGTAAGGCTGACTAGACGTAGATCTTATAAGAAAAATTATTAAATAAAAATGAGCTAATTTCGATAAAAAATATTTTTAATTCCTCTTTTTTTTAGGCTTTTTTATTGAGTGTTATTTAAGCAATTTGTATGCTTGGCCAGAAAATTATTTCAAGTTAAATCGTGTGAAAGGTTGTGAAATTTCCGTTTGAAAAATCCTGTATTTTTGAGCTGAGTAAGCAGTTGTCACAATGGATTATTCTTTTGCTAAAAAACCAAAATATCACTTGCATATTTCCAAGATACAGCCGATATTCAAGATACAAGGACACGATTCTGCAGACTCAAAAATGTGTTCATCATTCAAAATGGAGGGTGTGATTCCAATCATTTGAAGAAGTGAAATGCGATGCGAAACAGCAAGCTACAAACGTGCCAAGATAAAAAATTTTGCACTCAAAAGTTACAAAGATTGAGGATGGTAATATATGAATATTGAACTTCGTACCGATAACCACATTCAGAATAGTGATCGTTTAATTACTTATGTACGGGAAGAATTAAATCAAGAATTCCAGCGCCACAGCGAACGTATTACCCATTTTTCAGTCCATCTCAGTGATGAAAATGGCGCCAAAGGCGGCGATGACGATATTCGTTGTATGATTGAAGCGCGTCCTGCAGGCTTGAAACCTGTCGTAGTCAATCACCGTGGCCATAATGTCGATACTGCGATCCATGGTGCAATTGACCGACTGAAACGTAGTCTGGAACATGTGATCGAGAAAAAAGACAATGTTCGTCCTGGTGCTCTCGACCTAGCAGACACAGATACTGCGGATATCGAAGAGTAAGCCGAACCGATTTGAAAAAGCCCCGCGGGGCTTTTTTCGTATTAAACAAAAATATAGTTATGAGAAGCACAACAAATCCTGCTTTATTCGGCATAATAGTCGAAAACGAATCAAAGTGAGCTCCATCATGTTAACTGCGCAACAACAGCTTTTTGTGCAAGCACTCGAAGAATTAAATCTGGACCAGGTCAAACAGCTGCTGGCAGATGGACTCAACCCGAATTTTATTGATCATGACAAAGGCCCGGTGATTTCGGTCTGGTCAGATGGCCTGTTTAAATGGTGGGAAGAGGTGTGTGAGCTGTATGAAGCCGGTACACCACTTTCAGAAGATGAGAAACAGGTACGTTTGGCGGTACATTTACAGATTCTGGAAGAACTGATCCAGGCCAAAGTGAATCTGCATCTCTGGGATGCAGAAGAAATTTATGGCCCGCTGTGGGATGCCGCGAGTGCCGCATGTGCACCGGCTGTACAGCGTTTACTGGATGAAAAAGTCGATCCAAATAGCAAAGATGAAGATGGCATGACTATTTTATCTTCAATTAGTGATCTATTCTTTGATTGTGATTTTGATGAAATCAACTGGTCAGAAGCTTTAGACGAAGAAAAACAGACGCTAGAGCTACTTCGCAAGCATGGCGCAAAAATGACCAAAGAACTCAGTTAAATTTTAATAAAGAGCTCCAACATGACAACATTAAAAACCTTGGGTTTGATTGCACTGGCCGGTTGTAGTGCACAGCTTTTCGCAGCAGATTTTGAATTTGATCGACCAGGTGAAGGTCTGAGTACTGGAATTACTCCAGTCGGAAATGTCGCTTGGGAGCAAGGCTTGCCTACAGCGCGTTATAGCAAGTCGGGCGATCAGACTGCGACCACACTCAGTGCAGATATGTTGTTACGTACCGGACTCAGTGATGATCTGGAATTGCGTTTAGGTTGGGCTGGTCCGACCTGGACACAAGTGAAATCCAATGGCCAGACCGAAGAAGATGATGGTCTGGGCGATGTCAGTATCGGTCTGAAAAAGGCCATTGATCTGGATGATGACCAACTCAGTATGGCTTTACTGGCCGAAGCCATCATTGCAACAGGCAATGCCGGTTTCACCAATGAAGAAGATATTTACAGCTTAGGTTCTGTCGTGTCATATCAATATAATGATTTGGTCAGTACCGCACTGACCATGCGTTATGAATGGCAGGACAGCAACTGGGCAGTGTCTGCGATTCCTTCGCTAGGCTACCGCATTACTGATCGCTGGTCAGGTTATTCTGAGCTGATTTACCGTAAAGCGGAAAGTGTCGATAATCAATACGCGCTCGGTACCGGGGTCATGTATGCCTTAAATGATCGTGTCCAATTAGATGCGAATGTAGGGGTGGATCTGGATGGTGCAGATCGAAGTTACTTCTCAGGCTTAGGTTTCTCTGTGCTGTTCTAAGTTATTCAACTCACAGATGATGAAATACTCGCAGTTCCCGACCTGGGGGAAAATGCTTGCCCCGGTTATTTTGGGAAGCACCTTGTTCAGCAGTCCTGCTCAGGCGGAAACTGCATTGTTGTCTGCCGAGCAGGCTTTTCCTGTGAGCGTGATCTCCACCAGTCAGCAGCAGGCTGAACTGAGTTGGCAGATTCCGGACAACTATTATCTGTATCAGCATAAAATTGAAGTGCGGCAGGGCAATCAGTCGGTGTCGTTTGAGTTGCCACCCGCTGAAGATTTATATGATGATAACTATGGACATACCCAGGTTTATTATCAGCAGTTAAAGTTTCAGATCCCGACTCAGGCGGGGCAATCCTATCAGGTCAGCTGGCAGGGCTGTGCCAAAGACCGGATCTGTTATCCGCCACAAACCATTCAGTTCAAGACGGATCTGTCTGGTCTGGTGCAATTTGAAGCTACCGGATCAGGAACAAAGCGTTTACTTGATCTGAATACGTCATCGCTGCAACACAATACCCTGTTTAATACGGCGGATTCCTCAGATTCTGCAGAAGATGAAATCTCTGCATCAGCTAACACACAAACCGAACCCTATGCAGCACAAGACCAGAAATGGTCAGCCCAACTGCTTGAACGCTCTTTGGGCTATGGGCTTTTGCTGTTCTTTGGCTTGGGAATATTACTGGCTTTCACCCCGTGTTCCTTGCCGATGCTGCCGATTCTGACCTCGCTGATTGTGCGAGACAGTAAAGGCCTGAAAGCCTGGATGATTGCACTGACTTTTGTCAGCAGTATGGCTACTGTCTATGCAGTACTTGGCCTAATTGCATCTTCGGCCGGCCTGAACTTCCAGCGCTGGTTGCAGCAACCGGCAACCCTGATCGCATTTAGCATCCTGTTTGTCCTGTTTGCCCTGAATCTGTTTGGCCTGTTTGAAATCAAACTGCCGCAACGTCTGGTTCATCGTTTGGATCGGGCGCAGGCCATGCAGCAGGGAGGCAGTCTGGTCAGTGCCGGTGTCATGGGCATGATCTCGGCACTTCTGGTAGGACCATGCATGACCGCACCGCTGGCAGGTGCATTGTTGTTTATTTCCCAGACGCAAAGTCAGTGGCAGGGGGCTTTACTGCTGTTTACCTTGGGGTTTGGGATGGGGACGCCTTTATTACTTGCCAGTATTCTGGGGGCACGGATTCTGCCTAAAGCCGGGCATTGGATGAATCAGATCAAAGTGCTATTTGCCTTTATCATGTTGGCGCTAGCGCTGTATTTTATTCGCCCACTGATGGCAGAAGCCGCTTTACAATGGTTATCCTTAGCTTTGGGCATGGCCTTCGTGGCTTATGTGCTGTTCCGGATTTTCTGGTATCGCACTGGTCTAAGATGGCTGTATATCCTTTGTCTGGTACTGGCCGTGCCCTATATTGCTTATAGCCAATATCAGCACAGTCAGCGTTTTTTTGTGGAGCAGGTGAGTACAGAAGCCAACTGGCATGTGGCACGTAGTGCAGCAGAATTTCAGCAGATTTTGGGCAAGGCACCACAAGGGCAAAAGATTATTATTGATGTCTACGCCGATTGGTGTGTAGCTTGTCAGCCGATTGAACATCGTATTTTAAAATCTGCAGCGGTGCAGCAGGCTCTTGCGCCATATTTCCTGATCAAGCTGGATTTAAGTCAATATAATGCCTCTCATCAAGCACTGTTAAACCAATGGGAAATTCTAGGACCGCCAACGTATTTATTTTTGAATGGGCAGCAGCAGGAAATTCGTGGCTTGCGTTTGACCGGTGCCTTTAGCGAGGAAGAATTGCTGGCACAGCTGCAAGCGCTGGCTCAAAGTGAAAACCCATAATCTAGTCTTAAAAAAAAAGCTGAACCCGTTTAAGAAACCTGCATCTGTACTGGCACCGGTTCAGCATAGGCTTTGACCAGATTACGCCCACCGGCTTTGGCTTCATAAAGCGCCTGATCGGCCTGACTCAATAATTGTTGTGGGCGTAAATCAGCCGTCGAAATGGCAATCCCGAAACTGGCAGTCACCGGAATCAGCTCACCCTCATCACTTAAAATCTGCAATTGCTGAATGGCAATACGGCAGCGTTCAGCCACTTGTTCGGCTTTTTCCAGACTGGTGTTTTTAAGTACCAGAATAAATTCTTCCCCGCCAAAGCGGCCAACCACATCGCTTTCGCGCAATTGCTGGTTCAGCACGGCACTCACTTCAACTAAGGTTTCATCGCCCTTATGATGGCCATAGTGATCATTAATTTTTTTGAAATGATCCAGATCCAGTAACACCAAAGCATAATTGGGAGTTGCTGCGGCATTCAGCTTATCCAGACATTGGTTGATGCTACGGCGGTTAAACAGGTTGGTGAGCGGATCAATCTGACTCAGCTGTTTGATTAGTTGTTCACGATGCCGCCATTGACTGAGCAGAATCTCGAATAACACCATGCAGACGGCCAGAATTGGCAAAATGAAATACAGCATCGACAGCAGCCAGAAACCATTATAGAAAAGCTTATCATCGATATTAAATAGCGGTGAATAAGGTAATTGATGACTGAAACTTAAATAGGCACATCCGCCCAGGAAAATGGAGGCAGGAATCAGCATGCTATACACCAGCGTGCGATGAAATAGCACCAGACCGACCATAATTAGGCAGACATAGGCAGTGGTGGCCACCGGACTGATCACACCGACGATATAGGCATGCCGGCATAGCGAAACCACAAAGGTGCCGACTGCCAGATAGGGTAGATAACGTTCCACCAGACGGTTGCCCTGAAATTTATAACAGGGATAAATCAGCGCGGCTAAAATCAATAGAAAGCTGCCATTCAGCACCACTTGTGAATGAACCCGTTCAACCTGTACATATTGCCAATATTCAGGATTGAACAAAACAAACAGATCCCAGCCGAGCCAGGTCAAATGTACACCGCATCCCAAGGTCAGCATCAGGATACATTTCTTCAGGATGCGCCAGTTCATTACGACTTCATCTTCGACCAGATATTTCTTGATTCTGTGTCTCAGCACTTTTTCTAATACAGGCGATATTCGCTTCATGGTTCCGGTCTGACTTTAATAATTGTTATGGCAGATTTTTTAAGACTTATTGGATATTTATAGATTTATTTACACAAGATAACATAAGTTTGAATGCTTGATAAACAACAATATTTAAAACATTTTTGTGATTTAGTTTGTATCTGATCTGCTCAGTCTTTGCCTATAGCACAAGCGATCTATGCCATATCAAAAGATCCCAATCAAAATAAGGGAGATTTAGAAGCATGCAGTTTTGTTCTAAATTCAGGATGATGTGTTTTATTTGTGCTAATTATTTCAATATAGTCAATCGTTAAAATGGCTGCATTGTTAGAAACCAACACAGATAAAGAGCGAAGCCATGAAAGTTTTACAGATTGATTCCAGTATTTTAGGAGATGCTTCTATTTCGCGTCAGTTGACTCAGGCCGTGGTGGAGCAATTGCAGCAAAAATATGCTGAGGCCATTGAAGTTGAATATCTGGATCTGGCGGCACAGCCTATTCCCCATCTTACCGCCGAAATTTTAATGGGTCAGAATGCAGAACAGACGGCATTGGGCGAGGAAATTTTAGAGCAATATTTGCAGGCTGATGTCGTGGTGATTGGTGCAGCGATGTATAACTTCGGTTTGCCATCGACCCTGAAAGCCTGGATTGACCGGATTTGTGTCGCGGGACGCACGTTTAAATATACCGAACAAGGTCCTGTGGGTTTGGCGGGCAATAAGAAAGTGTATATTGCCAGCAGCCGTGGTGGTGTTTATGGCGAGCAAAGCCCGGCTGATTTTCAGGAAGCTTTCCTGAAAACCATATTTAACTTTACCGGTGTGAATGATATCGAGGTGATTCGTGCTGAAGGGGTGAACATGGGTGAAGCGGTTAAAGCACAAGCGCTGCAAACTGCATTACAGCAGGTTCAAGCCATTTAAAACCTAATACCTCTTTTCAAAGGGTCAGCTACGGCTGACCTTTTTTATGCCCTGAATCATGCTTAATCCCGATCCAGACGATGGGCAAATTCTGCAAGATCGGTGAGTGCCTGCTTGGCTTCATCGAACCAGGCACTGAACATCTGGAAATTATGCCACATGCCGGTATACAGCTTGAATTCGACCTCGACACCTGCCTGTTCCGCTTTTTCTTTAAAACGGCTAGCATCATCCAGCAGAATTTCCTTGGAACCCACCTGAATATGAATCGGTGGCAAGCCGGTTAAATCGGCGAAAAAGGGGGAAACTTCCGGATCACCACGATCAATCGAACGCGGCACATAATATTCAATCCCGGTTTGAACTGTTTCCAAAGACAGCAGGGCATCATGCTTCTGGTTATAACGTAAAGATTCACTGGTCAAAGTTAAATCCAGCAGTGGAGACAGCAGAATCAGACCGCTGACCTGTGGAAGGCTTTCCTGTTGTATTTTGAGTGCCAGCGCCAAGGCCAGATTGGCTCCGCAAGAATCGCCGGACAGAATAATATCTTTGGCTTGAACACCTTGATCCAGCAGCAGATTATAGACATCAAACAAGGCTTCTAATGCTTCTGGATAGGCAGATTCGGGTGATAGCGGATAATCTACATGCAGTACCTGCATCTGGGTTCGAGCCGCAATTTGAGTCATAAAGGCACGATGGGTATTTAAAGAACCTAAGTAAAATGCGCCGCCATGAATATGAAAAATCAGCTGGGTCGATTCCTGCTGTGGCTTAATTTCTTCCGCGCGCAGTCCGGCCAGTCGGAGCGAGCGAATCTGTACCGTTTTATCCTGAGGGAAAAGTTTGCACATCTGTTCCAGTGTAATGCGCATCGAACTCGGTGGAAGACTGAATCTGCTCGGGGCACGAATGGCCGTTTTTAAAAAGCTTTCTGTAATTAATTGTTTCGTTAGCGGGCTTATCTTCATCTTCCTTCCATCTTTTTGTGCTTTTATTAATCATGTGGGTTATTTACCAACCATATTTACAAGGTTACACTAAATAGTCACACCTAAAAATTGAAAAATTGTTGTGACTTTTTAATACTACATGGGTCTATTTTCAGACTAAGGAAATGAAGAAAAATGAAAAAAATAGCGCTTACGTTAGGACTACTAGGCTTATCTGCACTGGCTAATGCCGCGGATCCTTTAAATGGCACGGTATGGAAAACCATTGATGATAAAACCAAGCAGCCTAAGGCCATGGTTAAATTCACTGAACAAAAGAACGGCACTTTGTCAGCCAGTATTCAGTCTGTATTAACGCCAGGTGAAGAAAATGCCTGCAAGAAATGTGAAGGTCCATATCACAACAAATCTCTGAAAGGCTTGACCATTGTTAAAGGTCTGAAAAATGCTGGTGGTACGAGTTATGACAGCGGTTCGATTCTTGATCCACAATCTGGTAAAACCTATAAGTTGAAAGGTCAGCTGGCAGACGGTGGCAAGAAACTTGAACTGCGTGGTTTTATCGGCGTAGCGGCATTGGGTCGTAACCAGACCTGGATTCGTGCCAACTAATTTAATTTAAGTAGATATACAAAAGCCTGACCGATGTCAGGCTTTTTTTATGAGTGTTATTCAATACAAGATATTAGCGGGCTAAGCCACGATAAACCGTTTCATCAAAACCGGCAATAAATCCTGTAGAGGTTGCCAGTATTGGACGTTTGATCAAGCTAGTATATGTTGTTAATGCACAAATTAATGCTTCTTCACTCGACAGAGCGGTCTGTTGCTCTTCTTCACTGAGTTTACGCCAGGTAGTGCCTTTCTTATTCAGGACCACATCCTGACCCAAGGTATTAAGCCAGGTTTTGACGGTTTCAGCATCGATGCCCTGTTTTTTATAGTCATGAAATTCATAACTCAGACCTTGCTCAGTCAGCAGATCAAAGGCTTTTTTCATCGAACTGCAATTTTTAATTCCGTAAATTTTTAACATAGCTGCCATCTAAAAAATTTAAATCATGAGCTAGCTTAACCAAATTGGCAGCAGCAGACCATGCAAAAGCAAATGAAAAAAGGGAAAAAATTTTAAATAGCAAAAAAGTCATGTCATCACAATGACATCAAGCAGCTTTAACATGAGCGCTAAGAAAAAGAATAACTTACCATCATAAGAAAAATAGAAATTAGGGGATGGTAGAAATAGAAAACCCGCATTTAATCATCCTGATCATGCGGGTCTCAATCCAACGTCCAATGTCACATCCATGCAAAACAAGCTAAATCTATAGTCTGTTTTATTTTCGTCCTACGGCGTCCTGTCCTTATGTTGTCGTCCTGACATGTCCTTGTGCCGTAGCGCTATAATGCTATGTTATTACATTGAGATAAACCCAAAAAATACGTCATGTCATGTAAGAGATAAGCCTTAATTGAGTGAACACCTGTTCACTCAATTAAATGATGAGGCTTTATAATTTGTAGTCGATGATCACTGGAGCATGGTCGCTAAACCATTGTTCTTTATAGACCCAGGCATTGACGGTGCGTTCTTTCCAGTCCGGAGAGCAGGCATGATAATCAATCCGCCAACCAACGTTCTTGGCACGCGCCTGTCCACGGTTTGACCACCAGGAATACAGCTCGGCTTCTTTACGCACTTCACGAAAAGTATCGACATAACCGAGCTCATCGTAGATATGATCCAGCCAGGCACGTTCATGCGGTAAACAGCCCGAGGCTTTCTGGTTGCCCGACCAGTTTTTAATATCAATACGTTTATGCACGATATTATAGTCACCACAGACAATCACTGACTTATTTTCATCGCGCCACTGTTTCAGGATCTTTTTATATTCATCTAGGAAGTGATCTTTACGTGCTTGCGCTTCATCACCCGATGAACCAGAAGGCAGGTACAGGGAACAGATCTGTACAGTTTGTTCTAGACCGAAGTCAAATTCAGCGGCAATAAAACGACCTTGTGAATCGGCCAGTTCAAAACCCAGGCCATCGGTTAAAGACACAAAAGGCAGACGGCTATAAATGGCCGTACCAGCATAACCCGGACGCTCGGCAGGAAACAGGTGTGTGTACCAGCCTTCAGGCTTGAATTTGTCCGTCCACTGCGCATGCGTGATCCGGCTTTCCTGCATGCAAATCACATCAGCTTCGGACTGTTCCATCCATTCCAATAGACCTTTGGTGACAGATGAGCGTAAGCCGTTGACATTAATTGAAACGACGCGAAGAATTTTTTGATCACCTGGATAGCTACTCTTTGGTATCATGCGCAAGTCTTACCTTAATTAATGGATTTAGGAGCACCTCATGTCAACGCCAGCTCAGTTTAACCCGCAAGCTTTTATCGAACTCGCATTATCACGCGGTGTGCTTAAATTTGGTGAGTTTACTTTAAAATCGGGACGTGTGAGTCCCTATTTTTTTAATGCGGGTCTGTTGAATGATGGTGAAGCCTTGACACTGCTGGCTTCTGGCTATGCTGCAAAACTGACTGAATGTGACCATGTTGAAGTGATTTTTGGCCCTGCATATAAAGGTATTCCTTTTGTGGCAGCGACCGCGGTGGCTCTGTCGCAAAATCATGGGGTAAGTGTGCCGTGGGGTTTTAACCGCAAAGAAGCCAAAGACCATGGCGAGGGTGGCGTATTGGTCGGTGCTTCTGTAGCAGGTAAAAAAGTCTGGATCATTGATGATGTGATTACCGCAGGCACAGCGATTCGTGAAGTCGTCACCATCCTGAAAAATTCCGGTGCCCAAATTGCAGGTGTATTGGTGGCACTAGACCGCCAGGAAAAAGGTCAAGGTGATTTATCTGCCATTCAGGAAGTACAGCAAGAGCTTGAGATTCCTGTACATGCCTTAATTACAATGAAAGATTTAATGGATTATCTGGAAGCGAAAGGTGACCTAGAGGCTTTAGCGAAAATGGAAGATTACCGTGTTAAATACGGAATCTAAGCCTGGATTGGCATAGAAAAGGAAGCTTGAGTTTCCTTTTTTTATAGATACTCAATTTGCTAAACATTTGAAATTTATTATCTCTGTCTATTCTTGTAAGCATTGGCTTACATCAATTCCAGTACTTTACGGCTGTTTTGAATAGTGGAAATTTCCTATGATAGCTTTAACAGGAACAGGACGTTCCGCACAAGAATAACAATAGATAAATACAAGGAAAGTAAGGTACGACAGGAGTTATACCAAGCGAACCCATACGAAAAACCCCTGGCAGGATGCCAGGGGTTTTTCATTTCTATTTCTTTATAGAGCAACGCTTAGAGTAGCAATGACTCAATAATATTATTCTTAAAAATTCACTGTTAATGAGCTAAACAGACAAGCAGAAAACCTTTCACCAAAATTATGAATCTTTAGTGCTAAAAAAAGCACCTGAAGGTGCTTTTTCTTATTGCTGGGCTAAATTATAGCGCAACGATATTGATCGCATTTGGACCTTTTTGACCATCAACCACGCTAAAAGAAACGCGTTGACCTTCAAACAAAGTTTTGAAACCAGAACTGCTGATTTCTTTGAAATGAGCAAAAACGTCAGGACCTGATTCTTGTTGAATAAAACCAAAACCTTTAGTTTCGTTAAACCATTTTACTGTACCGGTAACTGTAGTAGACATAATATAACCTATTAAATTTTTAATAATTTTAGTCATGGAAATGACTATGGATAACTTGGAAAAACAACAAGAATTGAAATAAAGATCTGAAAAAACTGAGGATTATAAATAATACTGCGGCACTTAAAGAAGTTTAACTAAACAACGCTTTTTTCTAGTTACATACAGCATAGCCTAAATCAGAAAATATTCAAGTTTTTTATATTTATTATTTATTTTTCTTATAAAAGTGGCTTAATTACTCTTTATCTTAAGCTTTTCAAGCTGATTGGCTTGGACTTTATCGGTTGCATTTAAGCTTTAGCAAAGAAAAACAATAAATACACGTTGTGTTTACGTTACTTTATGTTAATCAGAATCGTTCAGTACTCAGCAAGATTTTACTAAGTCAGTGTATTTTATAACTTTGGGTAAATTGATATTTTTAGCTTTAAGATAGTTATCGTCATTGCTCATGTATAAAAATCCACCTATATTTAAAACTCAATTGGAAAAATTAACTATAAGAATTTCTTAATTTTAATTTAAAACCAAATACGAGTGAGTCTCATGGATTACTGGAACAGTGTGTTGCTCATATCCATCATCACCATGGTTGGACTAGCCATGATCATCCTGTTCGTCGGATGTAAAATGTGGAAGAACCTGGTGGTGACTTTACTGATTGCCACCTTGATTGGATTTCTGATTGTATGTGCGATCAATTTTATTTTTGGTGATCGTCTTCATTTTCTGTGGGGTGCCCCTGAGACTGGTGATAGCAATTTTATGCTGGAAATGGGACTGATGAGCCTGTTAATTGGCGGCGTGAGCACGTTTATCATTATGTTAGGTACGCTGGTGGCTAAAAGTAATAGTAGAAATCAGAACGATGAAGACTAGTTTTTCGCAAAATAATAAGTGTCTTAATGAGCGGGAAAGTGCAGAAAAACATCGCATGTACACATAGGCTTAAAAAAATCTTTCTCAGCCAAATGTATAGTGCCATAGCGCTACGGGGTATGAATGGAGTTTCATATCCCGTAGCTGCATAATTTTCTGTATCAAAAATTTAGAACATCATTCTCAGACCTGCCGCATAGATCCAGCCTTTTTCTGAATCAGAACTTTGCTGCCAGGCTGTCTGTTTGTTGCCTTTACTATATTCATAACCGACTTCCAGATAAGGCATGAATTTTTTGCTTAATTCATAGCGTGTTTCCAGACCCAAGGTCGCATGACTGAGACCAGTTTTTTTCGCATTCGCTGCCTGATCATTCAGGATGAGATCCAGTTCGACAAAGGGCTGCATAATCAGTTTCTGAGTCAATAACAGGTCACGTTCCGTTTCCAGTTTTAATCCCACAAAGTCATCTTCACCGACATAGAGATGAGCATCCGTTTCGAAAAAGTAGGGGGCCAAACCATGTAGCCCAAATACAGCATCGAAGCGCTCGTTTTGCTGTTGTGTAGCAGGCTCGGCTAAATTTTCCTGACGGTAGCGCACACCGGTCTGCACATCCCAGAAATCTGAAATATTTCGGCTATACAACACTTTGGCATCATATTCGGCCTGACGGGATTCATGTTTGTCGGCTTCTAACTTGAGGAAGATTTTATTTTCATCCGTGCCAATTCTGGCCTGGTTCTTGGACTTGAACGCCCCATTTCCCTCTGAACTATGCTGCCATTTCTGGTCCAGAATGACCTGGCTATAAATCTGTGCGCCATGTTCTTTACGGTGATCATGTTCGCTGGCAGAACTGACTGAATTTTGTGGTGTGCTCAGCGCCTGCTGTTGATGCGATAACTTTGATGGCTGTTGATAGGATGTGGCATCTGCTGTTCCAGTACGCTGGGCGTGGTCATCAGTCATGTTTTGCATGGCATGATGCCCGCTATGCTGCTGATGTTCAGCATGACCCGTATGCTCGCTAGAATTTGCCGCAAAAACACTCAGGCTGCTTAGAGTAAGCGCACTGCTGAGCACTGACTTTACAAAAAGATTAGTGATGTGCATGGCTTTCTCCTTGAGCAGCTGCTGGTTTTGACGGCATTTTTTGTGAAGAAGGGTGAGATGCTTGATCTTCGTCAACCTGTGCCACAATCAGCTTGTTCATCATGCCGGCACTCATGTGATAGAGCAGATGGCAGTGAATCGCCCATTCTCCCAGTTCGTCAGCCGTGAGCAGGGTAGTCACCGTTTTCCCGGACGGCACAATCACGGTGTGTTTATTTGGCATATTTGCAGCAGACTGACCATTTTCCAGCTGCATAAACATGCCATGCAAATGCATCGGATGGGCCATCATGCTGTCATTGATAAATTTCAGCCGGATCCGCTCACCATATTTCACCTGAAGTGGCTCGGCATCACTGAATTTTTTACCATTGATGGTCCAGATGTAGCGCTCCATGGTTCCACCCAGACGAATCACCAGTTCACGTTCTGCTGCGCGGGTATCGGGTTGTGGTGTCAGGGCTTTGAGGTCTTGATATTGCAAGGCTTTATGTCCTGCAGGCGTAGACATATTGGCCCAGCCCTCAACCCGCTGATGAGGCTGATTGGTTCCGGACATGGCACTATGACTTGCATGCATGTCGTGCTGGGCATGATCATCATGTTTAGGCGTACCTGTTGCAGATTGTGTGGTCTGACTGCTGTGTGTGTCATGTGACATGTCATGCTGCTCAGCATGTCCCATATCTTCCATGGTCAATAAGGCACGAGGGCGCGGTGGCGGTAATTGAACCGGCGCTGGGGTTTTACTTGAATCAGTTGCCTGATGCAGACTGCCAATGGCAAAGCCTGAGCGGTCGATCGATTCCGCTTCAATCTGGTAATGGGCTGCAGTGGGTTCCACAATCACATCATACGTTTCAGCGGTTCCAATACGGAACTCATCCACAGCGACCGGCTGTACAGCTTGTCCATCAGCACTGACCACGGTCATTTTCAGCTGGGGAATACGCACATCAAAAAACGACATGGCAGAGGCGTTGATGAATCGCAGACGAACTTTTTCATTGGGTTGGAACTGGCCACTCCAGTTCTGTTGCGGCGTTTTTCCATTGATCAGAAAGGTATAACCGGTGACATCAGACAGGTCGGTTTTCAGCATACGCATCTGGTTCCACATCTTGCGATCTGACCAGGTGGCTTGAAGGCCATCACGTTTCACCTGCTTAAATACATCGACCAAGGTTTCGCGCTGGTTCTGATAATATTCGGCCGATTTTTTTAAATTGTTCTGAATCTGCTGGCTGCCCTGTTCGTGAAAATCCGACAGCATGATCACATAATCCTGCTCAGTTTGTTCATGTTCAGGTAGCGATGTTTGGGCTTTGGGGCGAATCACCAAAGCGCCATAGAGACCATCCTGTTCCTGGCCTTTAGAATGTGCGTGATACCAGTAGGTTCCGTTTTGACGAACCTTGAAGCGATAAGTAAAAGACTGCTTCGGTTTGATACCTTGAAAACCGTTAAATCCGGGGACACCATCCATCAGCCCGGGCAGGAGCAAGCCATGCCAGTGCAGCGAGGTATCTTGATTGTTCAGGTTATTTTGCACATGAATAACCGCGTCATCACCTTCTTCAAATTCCAGTAAGGGTGCAGGAAATTTTCCGTTTACGGTAATCCGTTTGACTGTCTTTCCGGTGAGATTGATTGGGCTTTCATCAATGACCAGATGATATTCTTTCACGGCTGCAAACAGTGCAGATGACGAGAGGAGACCCAAGCCCAGACACAGGCTTTGACTGATTTTAAGCAACATAACTTAATCCTTAATGAATAAAAAAATTTAAAAATTCAGGATCAAGCTTTGGGCGGGCGTAAGATTTCTTGCCAGTAACCGGCAAGGTGCTGGGCATGGTAAGCAGGTAGGAGAGTTTTTTCCGGATCACTGTGATCAGGCACGCTTAACTCGGGCGCTGCAATGGGCAGGCTGGTGATCAGGCTCTGGCAAGCAGTGGTGCCGCAATCCAGACAGTCTGGCGAATGCTGGGTGCTGTCACTAATACAATCCGGCTGAAGATTCTGATCTTGATGATGATCAGTCTCATGCAGCGAGTGAGAGGCGTTCGGTTTTTTCATTTCCAGACAATGACTGCTCATTTTTTCAGTCGACATGACCAGATGCATGGTGTTTGCAGATGCGACAGACACACTGCTCCAGCCTATGGCAAAAACCATAAGCATCACCAACCAGATCTGTTTGACGAGCCGTATGAGCAAAAGTACATCCTAAAAAATGCGCTGCATGTTTGAGCAATAAAAGCATAAACGCAGTAACTCAAATTAGCAAATTCTGTGCAAGATTATTTTTAATTCATCTGCATACCAAGTTCATAGGTTCAGGTTTCAGTTTCGCACTTTTCACATTTTTTACAGTCCAGCAGCATCCCGATCTTTTCCTTGCGACCTTGTTCGGTCATCACCCAAGGACGATTTTGCCATGGCGGGGTATGCCGCACATGCTGGCCATGTCCACATGCCAGCTCTGCAACCCAATGCTGTTCTTCATCCAGGTAAAAACCGATAATGGCCTGTTGCATGGCATACCTCCTTTTGAGCTAAACTGCCCCGGTAACGATCTAAAAATCTATATAAAATAAGTCATGCAAAATCACCATAAACAAAAGAATCCACACAAGCTATACTCTTTGCCAAGTCATTTTTTGAAAAAGAGCAGAGACACATGCGCGTACTTGTTGTGATGGATCCCATCGAAAATGTAAACCTGAAGAAAGACTCGACCATGGCCATGCTGTGGGCAGCAGCACGTCGTGGGCATGAACTCGGTTATGCATTGCAGCAAGATTTATATATCGACCAGGGCAAGGCCTTTGGTCTGATCGCGCCGTTACAGGTATTTGAAGATTACGACCATTATTATGAGCTCGGTGAAAAACAAAAAGAGTCGATCGCTGCTTATGATGTGGTGCTAATGCGTAAAGATCCGCCTTTTGATATGAATTTTGTCTATACCACTTATATTCTGGAGCAGGCAGAGCGCGAAGGGGCATGGATTATCAACAAGCCGCAAAGCCTGCGTGACTGTAATGAAAAACTGTTCGCGACCCAGTTCCCGCATCTGCAAGTTCCGACTTTGGTGACTTCGCAACAAAGCCTGATCCGTGAATTTCTCAAAGAACAGGTCGATGTCATTGTGAAACCGCTGGATGGTATGGGCGGCACCGGGATTTTCCGCCTGTATCAGGATGGCATCAACATCGGTTCAACCATTGAAATGCTGACCAATAACGGCACCCAGCCGATTATGGCACAGCGCTATATTCCGGAAATTGTCGAAGGCGATAAACGCATCCTGATGATTAATGGCGAGCCAGTGCCGTATTGTCTGGCACGTATTCCGCAAAATGGTGAAGTGCGCGGTAATCTGGCAGCGGGTGGGTTGGGCGAGGCGCGCCCACTGACTGAAATTGACAAAGCCATTGCAGCAAAAGTAGGGCCGTATCTCAGAGAAAAAGGTCTGGTCTTTGTAGGGCTGGATGTGATCGGAAATTATGTCACTGAAATTAATGTAACCAGTCCAACCTGTATTCGTGAAATTGATGCGCAGTTTGGTACTTCGATTGCGGATGATCTGTTTGCCGTGCTGGAAGCGGGGCAGGCCAATCAGGTTTAAAGGCAAAATCAGGTGAAAAAAAGAGTCTGCTTGCAGGCTCTTTTTTATTTTTTCATTGGGGATAGCGCTTAAATAAATATGCCGTCATCACGATGCCCAGCATCGAAAGGCAGACGGTGATAATGGCAAGATTGGCCCAGTATTGGGTGGCAGATATCAGCGCAGCGCTCAGGGTCGGTATAAAAAACTGTGCGCAGGCTGAAATTTGTAAAACCAGACCCACACTGGCCGCTGCTGCATAAGCGCGTGGTGCATAGTGCAGGGTAATCGCAAAAACAGTGGTTGGGATCATCCCGCCAGTCAGTGAAAACAGCATGGCACTGACAACCTGCAATTCAAATGAAAGCCAGGAATTTGCTGCAAATACCAAGCAACTGCTACAGAGCATTGCCACAAATCCGGTGCTCAATAAGGTGTGCGGTCTATAACCCTGTTGCAGCAACATGCCTGCGCCAAAAGTGCCCCCCAGATTAGCCAGCACGACCATTGAAACCAGCATCCCTGCGCGTTTTAAGTCCAGCCCCTGTTCGACATACAGCGTAGGCAGGAAGCCCGTGACAGTAATCCATTGACTGGTATAACAGGCGAAAATAATCGCCAGACAGATAATGAGAGGATGGGTCAGAGTAATTTGAACAATCTGCCAGAATGAGGTGTTTTCCGTAGCTGCCTGGGAAGAGTCTGGCTGTGTTACCAGGGAGGGCAGGTTTAATATTTAAATATTGTTTGATCATGACAGCAATGACAAGGCACAGGCAGCCCAAAATGGCCCAGATCGTTTGCCAGTCCAGATATTCAAGCAGGAAAGGAATCGTTAATACTGCCAGACTGACACCGATGCCCATATAGGAACTCCAGAGTCCCATCTTGAAATTCAGTGTTTCAGCGCGGCTGGTACGTTTTAAAATTGCTGGCGCACACAAGGAGATGGTTAAAAACCCAATTCCTTCCATAAAGCGCAATACATATAAAGTGGCAGGCTGCGTAATCCAAAGCCCGGCAAGACTGCTCAGCCCTAAAATGATTAAGGCCATGATCAGGCAGCGCTTTAATCCCATTTTTTCCGAGAAGGCGCCAATGCATAGCGCAAACAGCATTCCGGCGGCCTGCACCAACGCTAATGAAAAACCAGCCTGAGTAAAACTCAGGTTTGAATCCTGCTGCAACACAGGAATCACGGCCGAAAGTTTGCCGACATGGATCGCAGCCAGATAACCGGCCAAGATAATCCATACATCACGAAATGATATTTTTGACATCTATCCGAACTGAGCCCATTTAAAGCATCTGCTTGTACATCAAGCATCATTCATATATAGATATGAATAACATGAAAGTTTTATAAAATTTATAGGATTTAAGCCTAAGCTCATTAGTCTATGATAGGACATGGATTGACCAGGATTGAGCTGTAAATGGTTCTAAATAAAGCCCTGTCCTTGGCAAGATCATTGATAATATAATGAAAAGTTAGTTTAAAATTGATATGATGCTTCACTTAAGTCTAAGGAAAAGTGCAGACCTTATAAATAAAACGAGTCTAAACTTGAAATTTGCGTGAAAAAAACAATTAAAGCCTTGTTGAAATAAAGTAAATAAACTTTCATGGCCTGACGTTTGTGATTACAATTGATTACTTAAATCAGATTTCCTGCTCCATTTTTAGTATTGAAGAATTAAACCGTGACCGACGCTCAGCAAAAACAGCCTAAACATGTCATGATGATGGCCGCAGGTACAGGTGGACATGTGTTTCCAGCGTTAGCTGTTGCCAAAGACTTACAACAACAAGGTATACAAGTTTCCTGGTTGGCCACCCCCGCAGGCATGGAAAACCGCCTGTTAAAAAACCAGAATATTCCCATTTATCAGATTGATATTCAGGGTGTACGTGGCAATGGTTTCTTACGTAAAGCTTTGGCGCCTTTTAAAATTATGAAAGCCACCCTGAGCGCCATGAAATTCATGAAACAGCTTAAGGTTGATGCCGTGGCAGGCTTTGGCGGTTATGTAGCAGGCCCGGGTGGTTTGGCCGCGCGTATCTTAGGCATTCCGGTGCTGATCCATGAGCAGAATGCAGTTGCCGGTTTTACCAACACCCAATTGTCGCGTGTGGCAAAGACAGTGTGCCAGGCGTTCCCGAACACTTTTCCGGCCCAAGAAAAAATCGTCACCACTGGCAATCCGGTACGACAAGAAATTAGTGAAATTTTAAATCCGTCCTGGCGTTATCAGGAGCGTGACAAGGCTGGATTGCCCTTACGTATTCTGATCGTTGGCGGGTCTTTGGGGGCGCAAGCCTTAAATGAACGGGTTCCGGAAGCTTTAAAGCAACTAAATGTGCCTTTAAGCGTCTATCATCAGTGTGGGCAAAACCATGCCGAGGCGACACAGGCACATTATGAAAATGCACCGGCCAGTCTGCAAGTTGAAGTACAGCCCTTTATTGAAGATATGGCCAAAGCCT
>NZ_JBAPXX010000090.1:0-6021 GCF_049284435.1 Acinetobacter sp.
ACATCGCAATGAAATCTGCTCCAGATCTTCCAGCGAAAAACTTCACTGCAATGTTACGTCTTGACCACAACCGTGCTGCATCTCAAATTGCTGCTAAAACTGGTAAAGCGGTTAAAGACATCAAAAATCTTACAGTTTGGGGTAACCACTCTCCAACCATGTATGCTGACTACCGTTTTGCAACAATTAACGGCGAAAGCGTTAAAGACATGATCAACGACCAAGAATGGAATGCAAATACATTCCTTCCGACTGTTGGTAAACGTGGTGCTGCGATCATCGAAGCACGTGGTTTATCTTCTGCTGCTTCTGCTGCTAACGCTGCAATCGACCATATGCGCGATTGGGCTCTTGGCACAAACGGCGAATGGGTAACTATGGGTATTCCTTCTGACGGTTCTTATGGTATTCCTGAAGGCGTAATGTTCGGTTTCCCTGTAACGACTGAAAACGGTGAATACAAAATCGTTCAAGGTCTAGAAATCGACGAATTCAGTCAAGAGCGTATCAACTTCACGTTGAATGAACTTGAAGAAGAGCGCGCAGCAATTGCTGACATGCTTAAATAATTTAATCTTTTCAGATTAAGTTGAAAAAAAGCACTCCATTTGGGGTGCTTTTTTTATAGCGGTCACTTTTTTAATCAACAAAAAATAACAAGCTGTGAAGGAGAGACAACTGAGTTTTCGTTACGAGCCCTCTAAGGTAGAGACAAGATTATAGATAAAAAAGATGGAGGTTCAGATGTTAGAACAACGCCCCACCTTCGAACTTTTCTTTGAACAATTGGGTCTGGATTCGAGTCCGGAAGCGATTGATGAGTTTATTAGCACGCATCAAATTGGTATGGACGTGCCCCTGCATAAAGCTCCTTTTTGGAGTAAATCACAGCATGATTTTCTGATCAGTCACTGGAAGAAAGATGATGACTGGGCCATTTTTGTCGATGTATTGAATGAACAATTACATATTGAGGCAGAGGGTTCCGGTTCCTGTGACATACCCAGCCATAAATCAACCTAAGAATTCCAATCTCAACACTCTCATAATTTAACGCTACGATGGAGTCTATTTATGCTTACGGAACAACAGTTAACTTTAGAATTATTATTTGAACAATTGGGTTTGCCTTCTGACGAAGCCTCAATCAGTCAATTTACCCATACTCATCAATTGCCATCTGAAGTGGCATTACCGGATGCCGAATTCTGGAGTGAGGGACAAAGTGCTTTCCTGCGTGAACATTGGCACCAAGATGATGAATGGATTGTCATTATTGACAAGTTAAATCAGCTTTTACATGTGGAAAGTGACAAACAAAGCGCTTAAATGCTTTCATACAAAAAGAAACAACAAACCTAGTCAAATGACTAGGTTTTTTTTGTCTTATCTTATAAGTTAGACCTATAAATAATTACAATTTATCTGATATGAGGAGGGCGCGATGCTCGCAAAGAACCAACCATCCTTAGAGCTCTTGTTTTCTCAGCTCGGTCTCGCCAATAGTCCTGCGGCTATTGAATTGTATGTACGCACCCATCAACTGCCAGCAGGATTGTCCTTGCACGATGCGCCGTTCTGGAATAAAGCCCAGCGTTCTTTATTAATCAGCCATTTGGTACAAGATGATGATTGGGCAATTTGGGTCGATGAACTGAATCAGCAACTGCACATGGACGCCTACAGACGTCAACCTGCTTGATCATTTTTCCTGTGTTTTTCTGGTATTTAAAATAAGACGATACAGCTTGTATTAAAAAACGCCTCATCTGAGGCGTTTTTGCAATCTGGCTTAATGCATTTTGCTTTTTAATATTTTGTTAAACCATTCGTGCTGACGATAATCACTAAAAGCGTGATGCTGTTGTAATAATTCCAGCTCAAATTCGGCAGTCGTAGTGTATTTACCTAACCAGTGACGGGTCAGGGCGGGCTCATTTTTACTGGCACTGGCATAGGCCAGGAAGAAATAAATATCACCATGTTCATAACTGGTCATCGGTTTTAGAATTTGCTGGGTAATCAGGGCGAAATGGTGCTCTTTGGTCAATTCAAAGAACATCATATAGGCCTTGGCTAGATGCAAAGATAGGTTGATATACATGCGCAGTGGCATTTCTTCAAATTCTACTCGGCCTTGTTCCAGCAACACTACGGCTTCTTGCAGGAAATGTCGCTGTTCCTGACGTAGTTCACTTAAAGTCACCAGCTGTAAACGAAGATCAGCACGTTCAAGCGTTAATTCTGGCGTATTGCCTTTTAAATACAATTGGTCAGTTTCACCCAGACGTTGAATAATCTGTTTGGTCGTTAATCGCATCAACGCAATCCTCATTTCTCAATAATGGCTATATGAGGTTAAAAATTAAAATTTAAAGCGACAGGTCGTCTTAGAGCAGTGAGGTATCACTTCTTAGCCAGGCTGTAATGGATAGGCGTTGCTGTTTAGAAATTAAAACTTCATGTAATAAATCGCTCTGGAACAGCGCCATTCGGTTAGGTTTTGGCTGGATAATATGCCACTGGCCATGTTTATCCTGCAGGCGTAGTTCACCGCCCCAGTCCGCCTGCCATTGTTCATGCAGATAATACACACTGGAAATCATCCGGCCATTTTTACCTTGCGGATTGTCGCGGTGCAGGGAATAGAACTCACCCGCGTTATAGCAGGCGAAATGTGCTTCGACATCTTTGATGCCTACATAAAACGCGCGGTTTAAAACTTGAGAAAATTGTTGAAGGGTTTGGGTGTGTAGGTGGGAAATTTGAAATTCAGGTTGTAACCAAAGAATATGATCACTACGGATGTTGCTGACGACGCCATTTTGAATGGCCGCGTTACGAAATTTGTTTAAGTGGTTTAGGCATTCTTGACTCACCGCATGTTGATATTCGCTAGAATAAGCATCGTCAACAATACTAAAGCCATGTTGATCTAAATCATCTAAGATTTGATCAACATTCCAATCCCCTGGGATGATAACTGCTTCCATTTTTTCAATTCTCGATAGTGTGGTAAAAAAAGGTCCGCTATTTTAGTGCAATAATCGTTTCTGAACGAAATAGTTTTTCATGTTAAAATAGCAATTGATCTTAGGAATAATTGAAACATGAATTACCGTCACTCTTACCACGCAGGCAACTTTGCCGATGTCATGAAGCACGTTTTATTGCTTCAGTTGTTGACTCGACTGAATGCAAAAGACAAACCTTATCGCTATGTAGATACGCATGGTGGTGCAGGTAAATATGATTTATCGACTGCCGAAGCGCAAAAATCAGGTGAGTTTTTAAACGGTATTCATCGTCTTGTTAAGCTCGACGATTCGATCAAGCGTAATGCACCTGAAGGCGTACAACAATACTTGAAAATTGTTGAAAACATGCGTGAAAACTTTGGTAAGGGTGCTTATCCAGGTTCACCGTGGTTTGCGCTAGAAGGCATGCGCGAGATTGATAAAGCGACCATTTTTGAAATGCAGCGTGATGTATTTCAGCAACTTCGTCATAATATTTTTGACAAGCGTGCAGGTTTGCATGAGCGTGATGCATACGAAGGTCTTTTAGCAGTCATTCCACCGAAAGAAAAACGTGGTCTGGTGATGATCGATCCGCCGTATGAACTGGAGCGTAAAGATTTCCCGCAGTTGGTTGAACTGCTGGTTGCTGCTTATAAGAAATGGCCGACAGGTGTGTTTGCCGTTTGGTATCCAATTAAAGACCGTGCCATGATCGAACGCTTCGAGAAGAAAATGTTCAAGACAGGTATCCGTCGTCAACTGGTTTGTGAAGTCTGTGTATGGCCAGATGATACCCCAGTAGGCTTGAACGGTTGTGGCTTGCTGGTGATTAACCCACCTTGGAAATTCTCTGAAGATGCAGATGAAGCACTACAGTGGTTATTCCCGCATCTTCGCATGAGTGAAAATGGTGGTCACGCTGCAGTTCGCTGGTTAGTGGGCGAGTAATTTTTTTAAAGATCAGGTCATAGCTAGGATCGACAAGAATGACAAATATAAGCAAACCGGAACGCGACTCTTCAACTGAAGTGCCTTTTGATGGCATCACCTTTGAAGTAGAAGAAGAGGAGCATACCCAGGAAGGGCAAAAAGTTAAGCGTCGAGGCATCTATCTATGGCCGAACCTGATTACAACGGCAGCGTTGTTGTCAGGTTTCTACTCGATTATTGCCAGTATGAATGGCAATTTTCAGCAAGCCATTTATGCGATCTTTATTGCGGCATTACTGGATGGATTGGATGGCCGTGTGGCACGTGCCATTGGTGCACAAAGTCCGTTCGGTGAACAGTTTGACTCGCTTTCTGATATGCTGGCTTTTGGTGTAGCTCCCGCTATTTTGATGTATAGCTGGGGCTTGAGTGATTTGGGCCGGATCGGTCTGGCGGCTTGCTTTGTTTATACTGCTTGTGCTGCGTTCCGTCTGGCACGTTTTAATGTACAGATTGGTGTGGTCGACAAACGTTATTTTATTGGTGTCGCAAGTCCTCTGGCGGCCATCATGATTGTGTCATTGGTCTGGGTCGGTCTGGATTTTCCAGAAATCTTTGATATTCGTGAACCTTCTCTTCAGGTCATTAATGCAGTGGTCATCATTGCGGTGGGCTTGTTGATGATTTCCAATATCAAGTACTACTCATTCAAAACTGTAGAACGTAAACGGGTTCCATTTTTTGTCCTACCAATCGCCGTATTCGTCTTTGCAGCGATGACTTATAATATTCCTGTCGGCATTCTGGTAATTTCTATTCTCTATGCCTTGTCTGGTTTTGTAACCACTTTTATGGCAAAAAGATCGAGTACATTATAAAAATATAAGGAGTCTGAGATGCGGTTTCTTCAAGATTTTTTAGATCGTTCGAAACAGCTGAATCAGACTCCTACTGTTTCGCGCTATCCCGCCTATCATGGCCCCACCTCAAAATATAAAATTATTCATCAAGGATTAATAATCCCCGGGCTTTCGGCACCGCTCTATTATTTAAACTTTCTAAGTATTATCGGGCAACCCAATGCGCCCATGCTGGCAAACCCGAGTGCAATCGAAACCACAGCCCTAGATACCGCCACCGTGATTTGTAGTTCGAGTCCGCATATGGTGGGACAATTGCATCACTATTCTGTCAAGCAGGACTGTCATTTTAAATCTAGTCTATTTCAGTTTTTGGATCGGGAGAAATTGAGCGGAACTTTTCCAAATTTTCGTTTGCAACGTTCTGACTCGGAACTCAGTTTTGACTTAAATATTCAGACCACTCAGCTGATTTCTCATTTTACCCAAATGCGTTTTGCCTTGGCAGATCACTGGTCTTTGCTATGTCATTGTCAGGGAACGGTGAACTATAAAGCCCAGCAATATACGATCGATGGTCTTGGAAGCTTTGAATACGCGCGGAGTTTTAACTTTCCTTATCTACCTTTGGCCTTCCTGACTTATCAAATTATTAATCTCAGTGAAAATCGGCAACTGTTGTTGGCGCAAATTCGGGATGGTTTTAATAGTATTGTTCAGTCGCGGATATATCTCCGTGATTTAAAAAACATGCGGACCCAAATGTTCGATCGCAAAGTTTATTTTAAAATTCATCGTGTTTATCCGCGTGTCACTACACCCAATCGGCAAAGTATGTATTTGCCGCGCGAATTTGAATGGTGTTATGAAAATGCAGACGGTACTTGTATCTGGGTGCAAGGTCAAAGTCGTGGAGATTTTAAATTTGGCCTGGCAGCGGGCTATGTAGGAAGTTTTAGTTATCAAGTGAAAATAAATGAACAGACCGAAAATGGAGAAGGGGGTTATTGTGAATACATAGATTGCCGGCCTTTACGCTTTCAGGAACAGAATAAAACTGAAAAAAGATTAAGTCATCTATCCAATTCAGTACCTTTAATGCTCAAGAAATGAAGAAAAGCATGATTTTTGTAGAATAAATAAACAGTCGTGATGTTTTTGCTGGATTATTTAAGAATAGGGGTTGTATTGGGTCGGGAATCCTGTAGAAT
>NZ_JBAPXX010000091.1:0-9529 GCF_049284435.1 Acinetobacter sp.
GCCTAGGAAAATCCAAGTAAAATAAGAGAAAATATCATTAACATATTGTCTTATCTTATATTTTTAAATTTTCATCACGTTTTGAGAATCGGTCGATAGCTTATATATAAAGAGGATAATCAACACAACTCTAAAGTCAGAATGTAAAAAGTTTTCTAAGCTATAGAAGTCGAACATTGTAGTAAAATCAGCCAGACAACTCTTGCTCAAAACTAAAAATATCACTAAAAGGAAGAATTTAGCGTTAACATGAAGATACAGTTACATAAAGGATATTAACTGTTTTTGCCAATTGGGTTTACAATGAAAATAATCTGAATACCCAGCGAATTGTAATTTTTTAACATTGCCAAATCTCTGCAAAGTTTTCATTATAGCGCCACTGTTTGCTATATGCTTTCTACGTCAATTCAAAGAAATTATAAATAGTAATGTAGAAAATCATGCAATAATAAGCAGAGTTTGCAGACATCTTGCAAACAAACCACGATACTTTTTAATTGGAGCACGCTGGATGAGTTCGACCATTTTGGTTATTCATGGACCGAATTTAAACTTGCTTGGGAAGCGCGAACCGGAAGTTTATGGTCACCTTAGTCTTGACGATATTAATCAGCAGCTGATTGCTCAGGCTCAACAGGCTACATTACAACTTGAAACTTTCCAGAGCAACTGGGAAGGTGCCATTGTTGACCGAATTCATCAAGCCCAGCAAGACGGCGTTCAATATATCATTATTAATCCGGCAGCATTGACCCATACCTCTGTTGCTGTTCGCGATGCCCTTCTTGGCGTTGCAATCCCTTTCATTGAAGTCCATCTGTCTAATGTGCATGCACGCGAGACATTCCGACATCATTCGTACTTGTCCGATAAAGCCATCGGCGTGATCTGTGGTCTAGGTGCAAAAGGCTATGCCGCTGCTCTCGATTATATCATTGAAAAAATACAACCTTCTACACAATCTTAATTAGGAATACTGTCTCATGGATATCCGTAAAATCAAGAAACTCATCGACTTGATGATTGAATCTGACTTACAGGCGATCGAAGTTAAAGAAGGCGATCAATCGATTGCATTAACTCGTCGTAATCCAGTGGTTGCAGCAGCTGTTCCTGCGATGCCTGCACCAGTAGCCGAAGCGCCCGCAGCAAAATCTCCTCGCGGTGCAGTTGAAACTTCACCAATGGTTGGCGTGTTCTATGCAGCACCAAGCCCGGGTGAACCGACATTTGTCAAAGTTGGCCAAACCGTTTCTGCAGGCGATACGTTGGGTATTATCGAAGCAATGAAAATCATGAACCCGATTGAAGCAACTCAAAGCGGTGTGATTGAAGAAATTCTGGTGAAAAATGGTGAAGTGATTCAATTCGGTCAACCACTTTTCCGCTACCGCGCTTAATCATCCCGGGGATTTATAATGTTGCAAAAAGTTTTAATTGCAAACCGTGGTGAGATTGCATTACGCATCACCCGGGCTTGCAGAACTTTAGGGATCAAAACTGTAGGTGTCTATTCTGACGCAGACAAGGACCTGATGCATTTACGTTTCTGCGATGAAGCAGTATGTATTGGCCCTGGTGCGAGCAGTGACAGCTACCTGAATATTCCTGCGATCATTACAGCTGCTGAAATTACTGGCGCAGATGCCATCCATCCTGGTTATGGATTCCTCGCTGAAAATGCTGAATTTGCTGAAATCGTAGAAAATTCTGGTTTTATCTTTATTGGTCCACGTCCGGAACATATCCGTTTAATGGGGAACAAGGTTTCTGCAATTACTGCCATGCGTAAAGCAGGCGTGCCGACTGTACCTGGTTCTGCCCATGCAGTGACTCCCAACAATGCCATGGCTGAAGCGAAAGAGATTGGTTTCCCGCTGATTGTAAAAGCTGCTTCTGGCGGTGGTGGTCGTGGTATGCGTATCGTCGAAAATGTCGATACCCTGCTCGAATCTGTTCAGGCTGCCCAGCGTGACGCAGAAATGTGGTTCGGTGATGACACGGTCTATATGGAACGTTTCCTGCAAAAGCCACGTCACGTCGAAGTACAAGTACTCGCTGATGGTAATGGCCACGCGATTCATCTGTATGATCGTGACTGTTCGCTACAACGTCGCCATCAGAAAGTACTAGAAGAAGCACCAGCACCGAACTTACCAGAGCAAGCACGTGCTGATATTCTAGAAGCTTGTGTCAATGCCTGTAAATTGATGCAATATCGTGGTGCAGGTACATTCGAATTCCTGTTTGAAGATGATGAGTTCTTCTTCATTGAAATGAATACGCGTGTTCAGGTTGAGCATCCGGTGACTGAAATGGTTACGGGTATCGATATTATCGAACAGCAATTACGTATTGCTGGTGGTTTAGGTCTCGATATTCAGCAAGAAGACGTCAAGGTTCTGGGACATGCGATTGAATGCCGTATTAACGCAGAAGATCCATCGACCTTCTTGCCTTCACCAGGCAAGATTGAAAACTTCTATGCACCAGGTGGTGCAGGCATCCGCCTAGATTCACATGTCTATCCAGGCTATAGCATTCCACCGTATTATGATTCGATGATTGCTAAACTGATTGCGCATGGCAAGGATCGCGAAACCTCTATTTCTCGAATGAGAAATGCTTTGGAAGAAATGATTTTGACTGGCGTTAAAACCAATATTCCTTTGCATAAAGATTTAATCCTTCAGGATAAAAACTTTTGCAAACAGGCAATGGATATTCATTATCTGGAAAAACATTTGTTAAAGCAGCTTGAAGGTGCTGAAGACAAAGCTTAAATCAAAGCTCATAAAAAACCGCTGTCATTCAGCGGTTTTTTATTGTTTGCAATTTAAGGCAATACGCGTCTGAGCACGGCAAAACATTGCTCGGCTTTTTCATTGGCGCAGAAGTTAATGGTATAAGGGTTTTGCCATTTCACAAAATATTGCGAAATTTCACCAGACTGATCCATCTGATTGCCTGAACAGTCTTTTTCATTATTGTCATATTTTACTTGCAGAATTAGCGCCGGAATCTGCTGCGAAGGATCCTGTGCCGGCTGGTAGTCATACAGCCCTGACGTCCACTCATCGCCACTTTTAATCACCACATTATTATTACCTTTAAAATTATAATATTCGATACATTTTTTATTATTCGGGATTTCCATTCCCCACAATCCGACAATTTCCGGACGGGTTTTCACGGTAAATGTATTTGGGATTTCAGTAGCTTTAGCAGGAGCATTCGCTGGTTTTTTATTTTCTGTCGCCATTAGCCAAGTTGAGCTCATGAGTAAGATAAGGCTAAGACATGTTTTTTTCATATTTACCGGCATCTTGTTAACAATTGATTCTAAATTATCATATTTTTGGGGATCGTGTCCCGCTCTAACGTAATTTCAATACAGAATCAGAAATTATTTATCACATTGTTTAAAAACATGGATTTCTTTTCTGACTTTTTTTGTATATATTTCGTATATAAGAATCTTAATAGTTCGTATTAATAACAGATTAATCAAACAATAAAATTATATTTTGGGTCAAACTTAGTTGCTGAACAAAGTGGTCATTCACACTTAGAAATTTGAATAGGATTTTAAATTTGCAATTAGCTCTTAATCTTGGCATTCCCAAGAATAAAAGACATGCAGTATTTATTTAAAAATCGTCGTCAAAAACGTAATTACTTCAGCTATTTTTTACCTGCATCTTCGGTAGTGGCCTGTGTCATCATTACCAATATTTTTGCAGGCCCGGGCGCAATGCTCTACCCTCTGGCTGCACTGATCTGGGCTGCTTTGACCTATCGCCTGTTTACCATGACCATGATCAACGCTTTTGTGATTATCCTGACCTATTAGAGCCTGACGCAGTTTTATGCCACTAATCACACCATCCTGGCAGACTCTACGATTTATATTTCGCTCCGGATCGGGTTGTTTATGCTGGCCTTATCTCCACTCATACTGTGTATTATTAGCTAAAACCGCAATGAGCTGTTTAAACGAGTCTTGTATTTGGCCAATCACGATAGTCTAACGCGTACCATGAATCGTCATTTTTTCTTTCAGAAAGGTGAATATTTGCTGCAATATGCCAAGACGATGGAATTTTCAGTCATCATGCTGGATATTGATTATTTCAAACGCCTGAACAATCATTTTGGCCATCATGTTGGTGATAAAGTCTTACAACACTTTGCACAGATTGTACGTAACAATTTGCGTGCTCAAGATCTGTTTGCACGGATTGGTGGAGAAGAATTTGTCCTGCTACTCTGGAATACCGAACCATCAGAAGCACGTCTTATTGTAGAACGGATTCGTGATCTGGTGGAAAAACCCCCAATGCATCAATCAGATGGATCGCCCTTGTATATTACTGTGAGTGTGGGCATCATCAAAATGAATCGCAGGCCCAAGACCTGCAAAACCTGATCAATATTGCAGACCAAGCCTTGTATCAGGCCAAATATCGTGGGCGTAATCAAGTGTTGCTTGCATCTTAAGCCCAAATCATCTACAACCTTGAAACAGCAGCAACGCTAGGGAATGGCAATGAAATTTGAAGAATATCTGCAATATGATGGTTTAGGACTGGCTGAACTGGTCGCCAATAAACAAGTACATTCAAGTGAACTTTTATCTGCTGCCCTGGAACGTAGCTCAATTGCCAATCCCGAGCTAAATGCAATTATCATCCCGATGCATGAACACGCGTTAAAACGTAGCCAGCAAAATCTGTCTGGCCCTTTTGCCGGTGTACCTTTTCTGGTCAAAGACCTGTTTCAGGAATATGCAGGCTATCCGACTTCTTATGGCTGTCAGGGTTTAAAACGGATCGGTTATATCGCCGAGACCAATGCCGAGATTGTCAATCGCTGGGAAAAAGCCGGAATTGTGACCTTTGGACGCACCAATACGCCTGAATTTGGTATTAAAGGTATTACTGAACCAGATGCCTGGGGTAGCTGTAAAAATCCGTGGAATTTGCAGCATAATAGTGGCGGCTCTTCAGGGGGTTCGGCTTCTGCTGTGGCAGCCGGAATTGTGCCAATTGCGGGTGCTGGTGATGGTGGTGGCTCGATTCGCATCCCTGCCTCCTATTGTGGCCTGTTCGGTCTGAAACCGAGTCGTGGCCGTACGCCTTGGGGACCACAAATGAGTGAAGCCATGCATGGCGCCGCGATTCAGCATGTATTAACCAAAACGGTGCGTGACAGTGCTGCAATGCTGGATGCTACTTATGGTGAAGATCATAGTTCACTGTTTAAGATTCAACGTCCTCAGCATCATTATCTGGATGTGATTCAGCAGCCACCCAAGAAGCTGAAAATCGCGTTTAGCACTTATTCTACGATTGGCACACTTGTCTCCCAGGATGCGATCAATGCCATCGAACAAACAGCCAAACTTTTAGAATCTTTGGGCCATGAAGTGGTCGAAGACCGCCCAGCCATTGATGGCATGCAACTGGCCAAGGATTTTATTACCACCTGGTTTAGCCAATTTTCATTTATGCTGAATGAAATCCAGAAAGGCTATCCGTCTAAATCAAATGATTTTGAACTGGACTCTTTAGCCTTGGCAGCTTTTGGGGCTAAAACCAGTGCGATTGATTATATCCAGAACCTGAATAACTGGGGTCAGTATGCAACCCAGATGAATCATTTCTTTGATGATTATGATCTGTATTTGACGCCTGCAACGGCGACAGTAGCTCCGAAAAATGGTGAGGTCAAAACCCCTACTTGGCAAAAACCAATTTTAAAAGCTTTATTAAATGTGGGTAAAGCACATTTGCTGGCACAAGGTAAACTGGTCGATAGGATTGTAAAAGAAAATCTGAAATGGGTACCCTTTACCCAGCTCGCCAATATTACCGGCCTTCCGGCGATGTCGGTACCGCTGTACTGGAATGAACAGAACCTGCCA
The DNA here is from genome assembly GCF_049284435.1 of Acinetobacter sp. Classification (GTDB taxonomy): domain Bacteria; phylum Pseudomonadota; class Gammaproteobacteria; order Pseudomonadales; family Moraxellaceae; genus Acinetobacter. Next base: position 5,930 of record NZ_JBAPXX010000091.1, read on the forward strand.
CTCGGTTCACAGTTTATTGCGCCGTTTGCCCGTGAAGATCTCCTGCTACAACTGGCAGCCCAATTGGAACAGGCACAACCGTGGTTTGGGCAATACGCCAAAATCCGTATTTAATACTGAGATGATATTTTCAAGCCTGTTTTTGCAGTTCGACTTTATTTGGCAATCCGAAAATCAATAACAAGCCAAGCAAAGTCGATGCTGCAGCAGCGATAAAGATAGATGCACCGCCTATTTGATCCCAATAATAACCAGCAAGAATACTACCGCTTGCTACCCCGATACCCCACATAGTGCTATAAAGAGCCTGTCCACGCCCCTGCTGTCCAGCTGAGAAATTCTGGAAAATCACCCGCATTGCGATCATATGAAATAAACCAAAACTTAAAGCGTGAATCGTTTGAGCAAAAAACTGTGCCATGAATGAAACAGGAAATACCCCGACGATTAACCATCTTAATCCAGTCATTAATAAACATAAGATGACCAGATGACGCCATGACCAGCGTGTCAGAAAGAAAGTCGCATAGGCAAACATGAGTATTTCCGCAATGACCCCGACTGACCAGAGCAGCCCAATCTGGCTGGTGCTAAATCCCGCCTGACTGAGATAATTGCTATAAAAACTATAAAACGGCGCGTGTGAAAATAGCAGAATCAATTCAATCAGGAAAAAGCTATATACGACTGGGCGTTTGAATATCGGCCATAGGGGTTCGAGCTGTTTCTGGGCGGTAGGTGCTTTAGTTGGCTCTTTAATGGTAAATGACCAGAGAAAGGCCAAAAATGAAATACACAGCAACAAAACTGGCAGCATACTAATGCTAATAATTTCAAAAATGGCGCCCAAGCCGAATACACCGATAATAAAGCCGACTGATCCCCATTTTCGTACTTTGCCATAGAGTTCTGCTCTTTTTTCCCCGAGCCAGAACAAGGTCACGCCTTCAAACTGAGCCAGAATGGCATTCTGAAAGAAACTAAAAATCAGCATCAGTAAAGCTACAGATTGAAAGCTATTCGGAATGATAAAAATCATGAACCAGATACAGGCTTCCATCCAGGTGGCAATACGTACCAGCAGCATGCGTTTACCAGACTTGTCTGCAATCCAGCCCCAAATTAAGGGAGCAAAAAAGCGGGTAACAATCGCAATAGAAGATAAAATGCCAATTTCCTGGTAATTGAAGCCCTGATCTTCTAGATACAGACTCCAAAAAGGCAAGAACGCTCCGACAATCGCATAGTAAAAAAAGTAAAATCCACTGAGTCTATGCTGGATTGCTAGAACTGGCATTGATTTATATATCCTAATGTTTTCAAAATTTTAAACTCAATAAATTTCTATAGCACTGTATTCGACGACTCTTGATTTTGCTACGAGCATCTCGCATTAGTCTAAAAATAAATTTTCATAAGTTTATGGATAAATTTTGCTAAAGTAAAAAACTCTGTGTTGAGTTAAATTAAAGTAAGAACATAAATCGGCTTCTATATTGAGCACACAATAAAGACTAGAAACATTTTTAGAAAGGAGTTAGAGGGACTTAAAATCTGAAGATCAATAATTACACAGACATGATCATTATTTTATGGCTAAAGTATGTCCAAAGAATTTTCAGATCATAGGCTAAAAAATTAAAACTAACTCTAGCTTTATAGCAAGGAGAAAATCAATGTCTAACTTTATAAGACCTCTATGCTCGGGTCTAGCCTTCCTCCCTCTAATGGCAATAAGTATTTGTAGTACTACATACGCTAATGCTTCCCCTATAGCATCTAACTCTCCAAAAGATGACATTCATCCCAATATAGATCATCATTTAAGTGAAAGTCTTTATCCTGATGAAGCAAACATAGCTGAAAAAATCGCAGATATAATTGAGATATCGATTCGGAAAGTGTATTCCACAGGTATCGCATTACGTGATGCCCATCCCAAAGCACACGGTTGTGTACGTGCAGAATTCAAAGTAGATGAAGCTCTTCCCAAAAACTTGGCTCAAGGTGTTTTTCTTCCTGGAAAAACATATCAAGCCTGGATTCGTTTCTCTAATGGTTCTAAAGATGCCCAACAAGCAGATATTAAAAAAGATGCCCGTGGCATGGCGATAAAACTTTTGGCAGTACCGGGAGAAAAGCTTTTAGATGATGAAACCTCTACTCAAGATTTCATTATGATCAATCATCCTGTCTTTTTTGTGAATGATCCAGTCCGATATATGTCATTTATGCAAGATATAAATAGCGATAGATTTTTCAATAAGCTCCATATTCCTTTTGCATTAGGAGCTAAAGGAACCTGGATTGCCTTGAATACGAGAAATAAAATTTCTAATCCTTTGCAAACTAGATATTGGTCTATGGTGCCCTATCAATTAGGAATAGGCACTGATCGTCAAGCTGTAAAGTATTCAGCTCAAGCATGTTCGACAGTGATAGACCCTCTTCCACATGCTCCCCATCATAATTTTCTAAGAGAAAAACTGCGCAAACATTTGCAAAAAAGTGAAGCATGTATGGAGTTTTTGGTACAGCCTAGAACATCAAACACCATGTCAGTCGAAGATTCCATGACTGAATGGCAAGAAAGTGAGGCACCTTTCTACAAGGTCGCAACTATCCGCATTCCTCCCCAAGTTTTTGATACGCCTGACCAAAACAAGTTTTGTGAAAACCTTTCTTTTACACCATGGCATACCCTACCGGAACACAAACCTTTGGGAGTAATAAACCGAATGCGAAAAGTGATTTATGATCGTATTAGTGAGGTTAGACATGATTTGAATTCTACTAACAGATCAGAACCACATTAAAATATAAGTGCTTATTTGAAGTTATCAGCTAAACTAAAATAACCTGTTGAACTGCTCATTAGCCTTAACTTAAAAGCTTTAGTTTACAAACTTTGTGCAGAGTTAATTTAGAAACATAAATAAAGCTGCTACATTAAAAATGACATTATAAAAAGGAAAATGGTTTCAGTGATGAAAATTAAACCTCCTATTATTAAATTGATAATGAGCTGTTTTATGTTTAGGTTCAACATATGCAATAGCCTCTTCTCCACTTCCCGATAACAGCAAAATCTAAGCATCTCATATTTCGGAAAAAATACCGGGTACAATATTATCTATACAAGAACAAAATACTGATCTGTTTACGAATGCCTCACAACGTTTCTTAATCAATTATCGCAGTCGTGGCACAAAATCCGAACCCATCGTCACTTCAGGCTATATCTTATTACCTAAAGGCAAAGTCCCTAAAGGTGGCTGGCCTGTTCTGGCTTGGGCACATGGTACAAGGCGAGAAAGATCAACTGGTCGATTATCGTGGTACTTATGCTTACTACCAGCAAATATGTACGAAGCAGAAATCTATCGCCTACCATCTAGTCAAAAACGGAGATCATCGTGATTCCTTAAGACAGAGTGAATTTCTGAGTGGAAACTTTATCAATTCAGTTGAACAAGGGAAAGCTTTGAGCACCTGCCCTACAAAATAACCCGGCGAGCTTTTGCATTTAATCATTAAAAACTCAAATATTTTAATCTTCATATTTATAGAATAGTCCTTTAAAGGAGCGCTATTCTATAA
>NZ_JBAPXX010000092.1:0-13185 GCF_049284435.1 Acinetobacter sp.
GTGACTTATGATAAACCTCGATATTCCATCGTTTTTGATAAATACGGCTAATATCGTTTCCATCTAAAGACAAATCACTGCAAACTAGATCCAATGAGCCTGTACTTCCATCTTTGTTTGTAAAAACTTGGCGACAAATGAGGACTTCATGAGAATATCCTTTGAGCCAACCACGTACAATTTCACCATCTTTTAAGCCAATTTCTCTTACTTGCTGGAAACGACCATTTCTTTTATCTTTTTCACTTAATGCGATCAGCCGATTACTCTTTAATGCACTAATAAAATGCTTCCTTTTCTTGCGAATCAAATCGAATGTTTCTTTTGAACTATACCAGCTATCAAATAAAACATATTTAAATTTCACGGCCGAAGCCGTTTTAATTAAAAATCGGATATTGAGCTTAGAAACGCATCCCAATACCGGCATAGGCCAGAATCGGATTGACTTCAATATCGGCTTTAGAGCGAATAAGTTCACCTAAATTTGCATCTGTCACCGTAATTATTGTGTCATTTTTCAGATGTGCATAAGATACTGAACCTACAGCAAACCAGGTGTCATTAAAGTCATAGCTAAAGCCGACCGTGGCCACAGGCGCGAAAGCATCGGATGCTTCCAGATCAACTTTCGGGTTGGCTGAACTTGGCGTGCCATCCAGAGAAGCACCAGCTTTTCCTTCCTTGATATTGGCAATCATATGTCCTGCAGCAATCAGGTCCTGCTCGGTACGTGAGTTAATTTCCAGTTCATTGAAATAGGCATACATCACACCTAAACCGACATGAGGCCGGAATTTATTGACCCCGGTTTTACCAAAGTGATACTGGAATTCAAAGGCAGGTGTCCAAGCGCGGGCAGAAGCCGCTGGACCATAGGCTTCCAGATCAGTAATGAGAATATCATTCTTCAATTCAATGCCAGGTAAATCAATTCCACCTGAAATTTGTGGAATCAAATCAAGACTTGGAGTCGCAAGCGCAGAGAAAGGGGCATAAATTTTACCACTGCCTTGCAGATCGACTTTGGGTGGAATACCAGCTTTCATTTCAAAAGAAATATTATCGGTAAAATAGTAATTGGTCATGATGCCTAAAGTAGTGACATCATCCGCTTCCAGGCCAGTACCAGGATTATTCCAGCTTTCCAGTCCATAGATTTCAGCACTTCCACTGAGGTTTTCTGACAGTGTTTTTATGTTGAGTCCATCCAGAATATTAACAAAAACAGAGGAAAGGTTTGGGTCCATGTCTGGATCAAGATTATTTTTCACAGAGTCAATTGAGATATCACCCACTTGTGATGTTTCACCTTCCTTGACAGCAGTATTCACTTTAAATGGTTGGGCTTTACCTTGCGGCATTACATGTAATGCACCAACTGATACCGAGAAACGCTTAAAGCCATTTCCATCTTGTAAGCTAAAATAAGGGGAATCTGCATGCGCGACCATAGGTAAAGTGGCTAGGCCTGCCATACATGCCAGCAATGTTTTCATTGATTTGGAACTCCATGTCCAGTTTGTTTATTTGTTTTTCTAGTTAACTAATTATGTGAATTACATTAAAAAATTCAGTTATAGAACAACAGGTCAAAAGTTAATCGATAGTTGAGATTGGTAACTTCTGTATATTTTTTGCGTATATCTCTTGAGTTTTAAGGAGTGAATAGTATGTAAAAATAATTACTTTTACCTTAATAGCTTAAGTATAAAAATGAAGAAACCTTGCTCTTGAGAGCGTTAAAATTTCAATCGTATGAATTTTTATCATTAAAGATATAGATGAGAATTTAGGTAAATTTTAGGCTGCATTGCTTCAAGTATTTACCATCATGGGATAATTTTTTATTTTTCAAAACAAATACATATGAATTTATCCAAGATCCTGCTACCCAGTCGACTGAGTTTTTTTGTACAATAGCTGCATATATTATTGAGTGAATCACATGAGCACCCAAACCCCTCCCAAAAAAAAGCCCTTGGTTAATTTACCTTTCCCGATCAAGCAAGCAGAGCAAAATGCTGCAGAAGAAGTTCTGGAAGATTTAAGACCAAGACCTCAGCGTTATGCTGACCGTACCTGGATGCCACCACGTGGTACTCGTCGTTCAATGGGTAAACGCTAATTGATTAGACTCAAAAAGCTATGATAAATCATGGCTTTTTTATGGAAGTTCTTAGGGAGTTGGTGAGCAATATTTGATTTATTTTTCGAGCAAATAGAAAATGGTACTCTAATTTATCCAAATCTTTTTCAATTTTATTCTTAATTAAGCAAACGAAATATTGAAGCTCTCTAAATACCAATCAAAATTAAATCCAGACCTGATTGATTTCATATTCAATATTTTAGTCAGCCACAAAAAAAGCCAATTCAGAGATTGGCTTTTTTAAAAAAGTACTGTGGCCGCTTAACGAATGCTTTTACGGGCTTTATTTTCCGGTTTCGGTGGCGCGATTTCTCGCTCACCTTGCCAGACATCAATAAAATCTTTCTCGTTAATATTATAAAGTTCCAGTAGCGCTAAAATCACGCCTCCAAACAACATAGCACCTTCTGAATGGCTCTGAAAATCGACCAGCTTGGTATTTAGGTTGTGCAGAATATCTTCAATTTCAAAGACACGTTCCCGTCCATTACTATCGGTCGGATAGATCTGGGTATTTAAAATAATTCTCGCCAAGCTTTTTTCATTTTCGGTTAATGGTAGCTCTTCAATGAGCTCATCGCTGGCTGGAGTTAAAATGACCGAATCGCGAAATATGGTATGTACGAAATTTGCTGTTAATTTGGGTAGAGGTTTTTCCACAAAAGGGCGGAAAGATTGCGGGAAAATCACATTACGTGAGATGCCTTTAAACATCGGGGCAATTTCCTCGACCTTATAGCCTGCGATCCCACAGCCTAAAGATGTAATAAAATATTTATTTTTAGCATGGTTCTTGGTGTAAATCTTGAAGTCATCAATATAGTGCTGAATTTGTGACAGCGGCATTTGTTGCAAATGCTCGTTCATGGTGGGAATGGCATAGCTCTGACCCGCCCAGCCACGACCAACCCCCATCACTGCACCAAAGTGCTCAAGTGCCGTTCTTGCTGCGCCTGCACCATGCTGTCCCGCCAGATTACTTCCAAATACAAAAACCGTATTTTCCGGAAGGGATTTAACAATACTTTCATCGTGATAGTGGTAAGTCATAATTGTCTATTCTAAGCCATCCTGATCTTCATGTTGCCTTTGATCTTGGTTGGGGTCAAGTACAAAGCAGGTAAGAGAAGAATGTTGCCAGACTCACTAAAGCAGGTAAGAGAAGAATGTTGCCAGACTCACTAAATATGAGAATTCTCAATATATTTCACGACTGTCAGCATCTGTTGGATTTCGGTATTTCGGCTGTGGAATCTGCTCCAGAAAGTCTGAAATCTGCTAAAATTCCTGATCCGCATCCGAGTTGAGACATCTACCTGTGACTGATAAGCAACCCTTTGAATTAGTAACCAGTTATCAACCCGCAGGTGATCAGCCACAGGCCATTGAAAAGCTGGTCAAAGGTATTGAACAGGGCTTTCATGATCAGCTTTTACTGGGGGTTACCGGCTCGGGTAAAACCTATACCATAGCCAATGTCATTGCTCAGACCCAGCGTCCCACTATTGTCATGGCACATAACAAAACCTTGGCGGCACAGCTTTATGGCGAATTTAAGGCATTTTTCCCCAATAACGCTGTCGAGTATTTTGTTAGCTATTATGATTATTATCAGCCGGAAGCCTATGTGCCATCTTCAGATACTTTTATTGAGAAAGATGCCGCAATTAATGACCATATTGACCAGATGCGTCTTTCCGCGACCCGATCATTATTAGAACGTCGTGATGCGATTATTGTGGCTTCGGTGTCTGCGATTTATGGTCTGGGTGATCCGAATGCCTATATGAGCATGTTGCTGCATGTGGTAGAAGGCGATCGTATCGGTCGTGATGACATTATTCGCCGTCTGGTCGAGATGCAGTACTCGCGTAACGAACTGGAATTCCTGCGCGGTACTTATCGTATTCGCGGTGAAATTATTGATATTTTCCCGGCTGAATCGGATCAGGATGCCATCCGGATTGAGCTGTTTGATGATGAAGTCGACTCTATTCGCTGGTTTGACCCGCTGACTGGGAAAATGGTTCGTAAAGTACCTCGCGTGACTATTTATCCTAAAAGCCACTATGTTACACCGAAAGACAATTTATCCCGTGCCATTGAAACCATCCGAGACGAACTTAAAGAGCGTCTGGTGTTCTTCCGGGAAAATGACAAACTGCTGGAAGCACAGCGCATCGAGCAGCGCACACGCTATGATCTGGAAATGATGCAGCAGTTGGGTTATACCAACGGCATTGAAAACTATTCTCGGCATTTATCTGGCCGTCCTGCGGGTGAAGCGCCACCGACCTTGTTCGATTATATTCCTGATGATGCCTTGCTGATTATTGATGAGTCGCATGTGACGGTGCCGCAGATTGGCGCCATGTACAAGGGCGACCGTTCGCGTAAGGAAAATCTGGTCAATTACGGATTCCGTTTGCCAAGCGCGCTGGATAACCGGCCGATGAAATTTGAGGAATGGGAACGTATTGTGCCGACGACTGTTTATGTCAGCGCAACGCCCGCACGTTATGAGCTGGAAAAATCCCAGCAGATTGTCGAGCAAGTGGTACGTCCAACCGGTCTGATCGATCCTGAAATTGAAATTCGTCCAGTTCTGACACAGGTCGATGATGTGCTTTCAGAAATTAATTTGCGTAAAGATATTAATGAGCGGGTGCTCGTGACCACTTTGACCAAACGCATGGCTGAAGACTTAACCTCTTATTTGAAAGAATACGGTATTAAGGTCGCTTATTTACACTCGGATATCGATACTGTTGAACGTGTCAAGATCATTCATGAATTGCGTACTGGGGTGCATGATGTACTGGTCGGGATTAACCTGTTGCGTGAAGGGCTGGATATGCCTGAAGTGTCGCTGGTTGCTATTCTGGATGCGGATAAAGAAGGTTTCCTGCGTTCTGAGCGCTCTCTCATTCAGACCATTGGCCGCGCTGCGCGTAACCTGAAAGGTAAGGCGATTCTGTATGCAGACCGAATCACTGATTCGATGCAGAAAGCCATTGATGAGACGGATCGTCGTCGTGCCAAGCAGATTCAGTTTAATGAAGAGCATGGCATTACCCCGCGTAGTGCAGTGCGTCAGGTGATCAAGGAAATTGATACTGGTGAAGTATTGGATGATGATTCAATTGAATTGAAAGTATCAAATCAGGCACGTGCGATCAGTGCGGATGAACGACATATCATGGCAGATCCGAAAATGTTTGCGAAACACATTAACAAGCTTGAAAAAGAAATGTTGAAAGCTTCCAAAGAGCTGCAGTTTGAGCAGGCTGCGCGTATGCGTGATGAAATTGTGCGTTTAAAAGCCCAGATGTTTGATTGATTGTTGTTGCATTAAATCTTATTTAAATGACGTAAAATCAATCACAAAGCAAACATAATGTAACAAATTAAGGGCTGTGATAAAGCTATTGTATGAACAGAATTTTTTTAAATAAATATTTTGTGAACATGCAATAGGTATCTTTATGACAACTCAAAAATCTTCACGTACCGGATTAAAGCTGGCAAAAATTGCGGTGGGTAGCGCGGTTCTTCTCGGTTTGGGCGCCGCTACTATGGCTTATGCGAAAGACGAGCCATTACCGACCATTGAGAAAGTTGAACTGGACCGTTATTTGGGAACATGGTACGAAGTAGCACGCAAGCCTCTGTATTTTCAAAATAAGTGTGATCGTGATGTCACAGCGACTTATACTTTAAATGAAAATGGCAATATTGTGGTAGATAACCGCTGCATTAAAAAAGATGGTGGACAAACCGAGTCATTGGGCGAGGCATTTGTGCAAAATTCACCGCAGAATACCAAATTAAAAGTCAGTTTCTTGCCAGACTTTATTCGCTGGATTCCGGTCGCTCGTGGCGATTATTGGGTCTTAAAACTGGATGAAAATTATCAAACTGTTCTGGTCGGTGAGCCTAAACGCAAATATATGTGGATACTTTCACGTAATCCACAACTGGATAAAAATGTAGTGAATGAATATTTGCAATATGCACAGTCTGTCGGTTATGACCTGAGTGATGTGATTTATACCAAACAAACTCAAAGATAAAAATATCTTCTTAATGGAAACCATGCTACGGCATGGTTTTTTATTTTATGTGTCGAAAGACAATCTAAAATCGAGAGATAACTACATTTTAAATAGATGAAGCATCAAGCTTTCTATTGTACTAATCGTTATAATGCCGGCGAATGAAAGTAGAGTTTGACTATGTATAAAGGCATTGCGTTATCTGTATTGGCCTCCGTGGTTTTTGGAGTGCTCTATATATTTACGCCTTTTTTACAGCCTTTAGACAGTGAACAGACCTTTGCGTGGCGCATGCTGGCGACCTTACCATTCCTCACAGCCTTTATGTATTGGTCGGGTGATCTGAAACATATTAGCAGTATCTTTAAACAAGTGTTGCAACAGCCTTCGTTTTTGATCTGGTTGCTGATCAGTTCACTGCTGTGTACCACGCAATTGTGGTTATTTCTATGGGGACCTATCAATGGGCGTGGCCTCGAGGTCTCGCTCGGTTATTTTCTCATGCCTCTGGTGATGGTGTTGGTCGGTTGTGTGCTCTATAAAGAAAAATTGTCATCCTTCCAGATGGTTGCTGTTGCTCTGGCAGTGTTGGGAGTAGGACATGAAATCTGGCGGATCGGTTCAATCGCATGGGAAACGGTCTATGTCGCTTTAGCATATCCACTTTATTTCTTTATGCGGCGTAAATTCGCGACCGATCATCTTGGTGGGTTCTGGTGGGATCTATTTCTAATTTTGCCTGTGGCATTTTATTTGGGCTTTATCTATAGCGATTCCATGCCGCTCATGTTGAATCATTCCCACTTGATCCTGGCAGTTCTTGGATTAGGCTTTTTAAGTGCGCTCGGTTTAGGCAGCTATATCTTGGCCAGCCGATATTTGCCCTTTGTCATTTTTGGACTGTTGAGTTATCTGGAGCCGGTACTGCTCGCTTTTGCCTCAATGGCACTCGGTGAGCGCCTGGAATCAGATGAATGGTTGACCTACATTCCAATCTGGCTAGCTGTTTTATTGCTGGTTGTGGAAGGAATATTGCATTTAAAACAGCAGCAGCTGAAGAAATATGAGCTGGCAAATAAAGCCGCACAGCTAGAAAAAATCAGAAAAAATAATGAATAATGTGGTTTGCATAAGCATTATATTCGTCAGACAATATTGACCTGATTATTTTCAAAATCGTCTACCATTTTGTTTAAAAGAATGTTTTCTATATCTTAAGGGGATAAACATGTCACAGATCGCGATTCCATATCAGTTACGTGCACGTTTATCACAACTGGAACCAAGTCTGGATTTAAATTGGGAGCGAGAGCTTCGTACTGTTCTGGCAGAAGTTTCACCAGAATTAAAAAAAAGTATTGATTTTCAGATTTTAAAGCCCAAGAAAATTTTTTGGGATCAGGAAATGGATCAATACCGCTATCAGTCTCAACATTCAGTAGAACGTCTCAGCCAAAAATTTCTCAATGACCGGATGCGTTACTATGCCAGTACCTTTGGCCTGTCACTGAGAAGTTTGCAGGGTTTGAATGATAGCTTGCAAATCGCGGACTACTTAGAAAACGTACTTGAACAAATCGATAAAATTGACGTCAATGAAAATTTTCAGATGCAGCGTGAAAAGCTGGAACTGCGCCGTACTTTTTTATTAAATGCTGCTGAAATTATTCGTGGTCTTCGCTTACAGCCGGCTGAAGGGGTGCGTCAGCTTACCGAACAGCAAATTAAATGCTTTATTATTGAAGTTTTTATCAAGCAGCAATTGTTGGGTTATTGGTATAAACCGCTATTAAAAAAACAGACTGCAGAAATGACGCATCCACTTTTCCGTTATTTCCTGATTAAAGAGCAGCAGATTCGTCATTTTGATATTGTCCGTACCTCGCAATTTCTATTTATCGTTGCGCCGGTGATGGATGTGCAGCAAAACCCGTATTCTATTCGTCGTTTCCTGATTGAAGAAAAAGGTGCACTTGAAGATCAGGTCTATCTGAATATCCTGATTCTGGACCTGCAGGATGACATGGATGAAGAGGTGGTAGAAACCCTGAAATCACAGATGCAGCGGATGGTGACTTTACAGAGTCAGATTCATTTGGATGTAATCGACATTGTGCATACGCTGGAACAGGTGTCTGAACAGAAGTTATTACCTTTACTGGTTGAGCCCATTCAAGTCGTAGAGAAAAATGCCGATGTGGTGGCACAACGTCACCTGAAACAGTTTGAAGAAATTATGACGCGTGAATTGCTTTTGCCGATGCGGGATGCCATTCGTGATCATTTATCGCATATTGAAGAGTTTGATTATCTGTATCTGCATGTCCATAAAATATTTACAGAAATTCTGGCCTATTACCGCGATTTCAAGTCCCAGCCGGGTTTCATGTTTAATCAGTACATCCAGAATTTTGAATATAAACTGCTGGCTTTTATCCGTTTACTGGAAAAGCGTAAAGCGGAAACCTTTATTCCTACACACCGCAATGAATGGCAAGTCATGCATCAGCGTTCACAGCAGGCTGTTCTGGATATTCAAAATACGATTTCTGAAAATGTACAGCAATACCGGGATCTGAAAAAATATATCAATACACTGCAGCGGCAAAAAGCGGATGAAGAGAAAAAATCCGTATTTAAAAAGTTATGGCGTAAGAATAATTTCGATGAGGCGATTCAAAACGCGCTCAACCAATTACAGCAGTTAAAGCGCAGTATGTTTCTGGAAATTATTCAGGTGTCAAGAACACATGAAAACTGTAGCGTATTTCTGGAATTTGAAAGTTTGCAGCATTTACAGCAGGTTGATCGCCACTATGCTTTTCCCTCTGGGGACAATGGCCTGACCCGTTTACCTTTGCTCATTCATTTGCCCGAAACCTATGATGATTTCGATGTAGAAAACTTCAATGCTTCAATGAGTCTGGACATGAACTTTTCAGCAGGGAGTAGAATCCAGCCGGAACAGGGTGGGATGCTAAACTTTGAACTTTAGATTTGTTTGAATAAACAACATTTAACAAATTTGTGCTAGGTACTGAAAAATAGTGGTCTTTAGAATTTTCGGATGCAAAATCATTCAGCTAATTACAACTATTTTTGAAATTTATAGTGAATATACGTTAAAAACTACCCGTCTCAACGAGCTTTTGATTCAAACTTGCGGCCAATTCCATTACAATTATCGGGTTTAGAAATTTATGCTTAGATTTACAATTAATTAGAGGACGTATCTGTGAGCAAAGACACTATTGTTGCCCTCCATGCAGAACACCAAGGTCGCTGGAAAAACCGTGAAGAACTTGCGGAACGTATGATTGCCCTTGTTGGCCAGTTATATCGTGAAAAAAATATTGTAGCTACAGTTTATGGTCGCTCTTTAATTAACCGTTCTGTAATTCAGATTTTGAAAGCACACCGCCGTACTCGCGTACTGGACGTTGAACTTTCTGTAGTTGATACTTTCCCAATTCTTGAAGCATTGGTGAAAGTTGAAAACATCGGTTCTGCTGAAGTTGATCTGGGTAAACTTGCTGTTGAATTTAAAGAAAAAGGCGGCGACATCGATGCATTTGTTGCAGACGCTGTTAAATCGATCGAAGGCAATGCTGCTGCTGTAGAACATAAAGATGTGGTTCTTTATGGTTTCGGTCGTATCGGTCGTATTCTGGCGCGTTTGATGATTGGTCAATCAGGTCTGGGTCGTGGTCTTAGCCTGAAAGCAATCGTTGTTCGTAAATCATCGGATGGTGATTTGGAAAAACGTGCATCTTTATTGCGTCGTGACTCTATTCACGGTCCATTTGCAGGCACAATTTCTGTAGATGAAGAAAACGAAGCAATCATTGCCAACGGTAACTTCATCAAAGTGATTTATGCTTCTAATCCTTCTGAAGTAGATTACACTGCATACGGTATCAACAATGCACTTGTGATCGACAACACAGGTAAATGGCGTGATGCTGAAGGTCTTGCTCAACACCTTAAATGCCCGGGCGCTGCTCGTGTGATTCTGACTGCACCTGGTAAAGGTGACATGAAGAACGTGGTTTACGGTGTAAACCAGGCGGACATCCTTGATGAAGATACAATCATCTCTGCTGCAAGCTGTACGACTAACGCAATTACACCTACACTGAAAGTATTACATGACAAATACACAGTGTTGAATGGTCATGTTGAAACAGTTCACTCGTTCACGAACGACCAGAACTTGATCGATAACTACCATAAAGCTGACCGTCGTGGTCGTGCTGCAACATTGAATATGGTCATTACTGAAACTGGTGCAGCGAAAGCAGTAGCGAAAGCGCTTCCAGCACTTCAGGGTAAATTGACAGGTAACTCTGTACGTGTACCTACACCAAACGTATCTCTTGCGATTCTTAACCTGACTTTAGGTCAAGATGTTGATCGTGATGAAGTGAATGAATACATTCGTCAGATTTCAATCGGTTCTAGCCTGCAAGGTCAAATCGGTTATACCAACTCGACTGAAGTGGTATCTTCTGACTTTATCGGTTCACGTACTGCAGGTGTATTTGACGCGCAGGCGACTATCACTTCAGGTAACCGTTTAACTGCTTATGTTTGGTACGATAACGAAGTGGGTTATAGCTGCCAAGTATTGCGTATTGCTGAACAAATGGGCGGCGTAAGCTATCCAAAAGTTCCTGCTGAAACTAATGCATAATTAGTATTTAGCTAAAAAAGAGTCTCATTTGAGGCTCTTTTTTTATGTTTTTTTATTTAAAGCGGATTGTTCCCAGTCTAATAAGAATCAAGAAATCTGCTTGCTGGTGAAATATTAATCTGATAACTTACAAAGAGTAAGTATATTAAAATGAGTAAGTAATAAAAAAAATATGGTGAGAATGTTATGACAAATTATGCAATCAGCCCATTACTGGGGCAGGTTTTATCAACTGAATGTCCATCACGTGAAATATTGGAACACCTTGCCAATAAATGGTCGGTCTTGGTTTTGCGTTGCTTAAGTGAAGGGGTGCATCGCTTTAGTGAACTGAAACAGAGGATTGAAGGGGTAAGTGAAAAAATGCTCTCCCAGACTTTAAAAATGCTAGAGCAAGATGGTTTTATTTTGAGAACGGTTTATCCGGTGATACCGCCAAAAGTGGAATATCAATTGACCATTACTGGCTCACAAGCGGCTGAAAAAATCATGTATTTAATTGGCTGGATTGAAAAAAGTCTGCCAGATATTTTAGAGCATAAACAAAGTGTTATTAAATAGTAGGAATGCAGTGTTTATGAAAATACAAAATTTGGACTTATCTTAGTTTATATAAAATACAGATTTTAAAAAGTATCCGCATCAGAATATTTTCTTGTGAATAGGGTTTTTGAAAATTTACTCCTCTATAAATTATTTTAAAAATCATCAAGAAATTCACAAAAAGAATTTCCAGAATAGGGGATAGTACTAGGGCGAAAACGCTTCATTTCCTACCACTTCTTTTCCATCTTTTAAGCCTTCTGTTTCTAAATCTATGCCTTAGATAGAGTAAATAGGCTCGGTGAGAAAACGACTAACTAAGATTTATGGGATTGCTGCATAATTCTATTCGAGAAATTCTTTAAAATATGGCAGAATATGGGGTTTTAAAGTTTTTAGAGGATTGGCAATATGCGCTTTGTTGATGAAGCAGTCATTACCGTAGAGGCTGGCGACGGTGGCAATGGCGTAGCCAGTTTTCGCCGTGAAAAATTCGTGCCATTTGGTGGTCCAGATGGTGGTGATGGTGGTCGTGGCGGCAGCATTTATATTCAGGCTGACGACGACACCAGTACGCTAGTTGATTATCGTTATACACGTAAATATCGTGCAGAACGAGCAAAAAATGGCCGTGGGGCGAACTGTGCTGGTCGTGGCGGTGAAGATACCGTATTAAAAGTTCCGGTAGGAACAACAATTGTAGATGTTGAGTCTGGTGACATTATTGGCGACTTGATCGAAGACGGTCAACGCGTGAAAGTTGCAGCAGGCGGTGATGGTGGTTTAGGTAATACACACTTTAAATCATCGACCAACCGTTCACCACGTAAGTGTACGCATGGGCAAAAAGGCGAATTCCGTGAAATCCGTCTAGAACTTAAAGTTCTGGCAGATGTCGGCTTGCTGGGTATGCCAAATGCGGGTAAATCCACCTTCATTCGTGCTGTATCAGCGGCAAAACCAAAAGTTGCAGATTATCCATTTACCACCATGGTGCCAAATCTGGGTGTGGTCGATGCCGACAGTCACCGTTCATTCGTGATGGCGGATATTCCGGGCCTGATCGAAGGTGCATCTGAAGGTGCAGGTCTTGGGATTCGCTTCCTGAAGCACTTGGCGCGTACCCGTATCTTGTTGCACATCGTTGACGTACAACCGATTGATGGCTCAGATCCGGCACATAATGCCAAAGCAATTATGAAAGAGTTAGAAAACTTCTCCCCAACGCTTTCAAAACTGCCGATCGTATTGGTGCTGAACAAAGTCGATCAGTTGGCTGAAGAAACGCGTGAAGAATGGTGCACCCATATTCTTGAAGAATTGCAGTGGGAAGGCCCAGTTTTTGAAACTTCTGGCTTAACTGCTGAAGGCACCAAAGACGTGGTTTACTACCTGATGGATCAGATCGAAGAGCAGCGTGAACGCGAAGCTGAAGATCAAGAATATGCAGCAGAAATGAAAGCATTCCGTGATCAGCTTGAAGCTGAAACACGTGAACAAACCATCGCTGCAAAAGAAGCGTATCGTGAGATGCGTCGTCAGCAACGTCTTGCCGGTATTTTGGGCGATGACGAAGATGATGAAGATGGCGATGATGATAGTGATGTGGAAGTGTACTACGTACGCTAATCTCTGAGAGAAGAGTCTGAGGACAAGATGATAGAAGTGGTAGATGGGCAGCGTCAGCTCAAGGGTTGTAAACGAATCGTTGTTAAAATCGGATCATCTTTACTCACAGCAAA
>NZ_JBAPXX010000093.1:0-13083 GCF_049284435.1 Acinetobacter sp.
GGTGCCAGCAGATGACCAATCGATTGCCGTTGGTGAATATTTTGATGAACGATGTCAATCGCAGATTCCGTCATTGCCTTGTATATCTACACTTAAAAACCATACTCAAGATTAGCATATTCAAAGAAAAATACGCTAGAAACTTCATACCGATTCAGCACGCTCATTACCACTTGAAAATAAACTTGCTTGGTTTTTCAATCCTGTACTACTCTATTTTTCACCTAACTCACATAGAGCTATACCAAAAATTGCTAAACCTATACAACAGCTACAAAATCTGCGCTGCTTGCTGTGTTGAAATGTTCAGCATCGTATTTACTTGAGATTTCATGATGAAAAAAACAATCGCTTTCAGCGGATTAGCTATTTCCGCATTACTACTTACTGCCTGTGTCTCAAATCCGACTGCATTGGCAGTGCAAAAGGAAAATAACCAGTATGAGGTGACCGGATTAGGTAAAAATCAACTGACCTCGAAAAACAACGCGATTACGGCAGCCAATAAAGCCTGTGGCTCTCGATCGACTCCAATTATTGTAGATGAAAAGACGGCTTATAATGGTGCTTTAAAAGGTGTGGTCGATGAACAAACAGGTCAGATGATTCAGGCAGCCGCTACTGTCCTTGGCAATATCGCAGGTACCAATACCGGTTTAAACCAGAATGATGACTATCAGACGGTGCTTACATTCCGCTGTCAGGCCAAATAAGCCAAACCATAGCGCAATAAAAAACCGCTCTTCAAGAGCGGTTTTTCTATGATCTGGATTAACAATAACCTTCCAGACGGGTCAAAGGCAATTTTTGCCCAATGGCTTTTTCAATTTCGGGTAAATAGAACGCATCATCTTCTGCAAGGAAACTGATACTCACACCACTGGTTCCCGCACGACCGGTACGGCCAATACGATGCACATAATCATCCGACTGTTCCGGCAAGGTGAAGTTCACCACATGCGATACACCATCAACATGGATGCCACGACCTGCAACATCCGTTGCAATCATGATGTTATGTTTACCATTTTTGAACTGGTCCAGCATTTTCAGGCGTTTGTCCTGAGCAATCTCGCCCGACAACATCACCACCTTATAACCATCACGTTTTAAATGATCATAAAGTTTGCGTACCTGATCACGACGGTTGGCAAAAATCATGACTTTTTCAATCGGCTCATCACGCAGGATTTCTTGCAACAATTTATATTTGTCCGCCTTGGCGACCATATAAACCCGTTGTTCGACATCGGCATTGGTTTTCTTTTCCGGTTCAATTTCAACTGTGACCGGTTCAAATAACCATTGTTGTGCAAGATTCAGTACATCATAGCTAAAAGTTGCAGAGAACATCATAGTCTGACGTTGTTCTTTACGCGGTGAGAAACGCACAATGCGTTTTACTGAAGGAATAAAGCCCATATCCAGCAAGCGGTCGGCTTCATCAATGACCAAAAATTCAATCTGATCCAGCCAGACTTCTTTTTGTTCTACAAAATCAATTAGACGACCCGGTGTAGCCACCATAATATCGACAGGTGCTTTATTAAGCTGGTTCTTTTGCTTGTCAAAATCCACACCCCCCAACAAAGTCACCACATTGAGACCGGCATATTTCGCCAGATCCTGTGCGTCGCTTTCAATCTGTAACGCCAGTTCACGGGTCGGTGCCAAAATCAGCGCGCGCGGTTCGCCGCGATAGCGTTGTTCCTGAATCGGATTATTTAATAGATCATTCATGATACTAATTAAAAAGGCCGCAGTTTTACCTGTACCTGTCTGTGCACGGCCAATAGCATCATGTCCTGCCAGCGTGAATTTTAAAACCTTCTGCTGGATAGGCGTCATGGTAGTAAAGCCTAAAGCATCAATCGCTTTTTTTAGATTGGGATGTAAATTTAAGGTTTCAAAACCAGATGACATAAAGCGGTGCTCTAATTGGGTAATCACTAAGATAGGGATAGTATAAACAAAAAACGCCCCAAGTTATATTGGAGCGTTTTCTTTTTAGCTTAATCCGAAGATTAGTCTAATGGTTGAACTTCTTCAGCTTGAAAGCCTTTTTGGCCTTTAACAACACTGAATTCAACACGTTGGCCGTCACGAAGTGAACGGTGACCGTCACCTTGGATAGCACGGAAATGAACGAATACGTCATCGCCGCCGTTACGTTGAATAAAGCCGAAGCCTTTAGTATCGTTAAACCACTTAACTACGCCTTGTTCGCGAGCAGCTGTCATAAGTTAATCCTCATTGAAACTAAAAGAAGGACCACCCGGTGTTGCAAACAGCAGAGCAAACAAGTTTGAAAATATTATTTTTAAGCTTGTAATCATTCTGTAAAACTATCAACAAAATCCCGGTTACATCCATTTATGTAATAGGGTGAAAAACAATCACTTTGTTTATTCAAAGTCCCAAATACGCAACGAGCTTAACATGGGTTTATCACAATTAATAGATTTTTTTTAGCATGTTCTGTTTGATTTAGTTATTTTTTTCATGAAAATTGTCAAAAGACTTTATAAATTCATTTAGATCTTCTTTTTCTTAAATCAGTTTGGTTCTGGCATCATATTTGCTACTATTTATAGCCTTTTCTGCTATCTAAATGAAACCGCAATGTCCGAAGATCCAGCGCAATTCAGCCTTATAGATGCCATGGGAAAGCCGTGTCCGATGCCGCTATTAATATTAAAGCGTGCATTAAAGGCCGGAAATCAGAAAACATTCCTGCTGAAATCATCTGATCCGCATAGCCAGACGGATGTCAGCCGCTATTGTCAGCTGCATCAGCTTAAGCTTGAATTTAAAAAAATTTCTGATACAGAGTTTCACTACTTAATTGAATCTTAAAAATTTTCAATTAAACTGTTGATCTTCACTTTCGTATACTTTTTTACATTTCTCTACCCAAATATCCATTATTTGCGGAGAGATTGGATTAAGATAAAACCTAGTTTAGGGTTATCCCGCACTTCAAGGAGAACACATGAGTGACAGCCGCAATCAGTTGATGCCCCTGTCATTATCGGCGCCAGGTGTCAACCTCGGTGCTTATATCAGCACTGTCAATCAGATTCCGATTTTAACGGCCGAACAAGAAAAAGAGTTGGCTGAACGCTATTACTATGATCAAGATTTAGATGCAGCGAAAATGCTGGTCATGTCGCACTTGCGTTTTGTAGTACATATTGCGCGTAGTTATGCTGGTTATGGTCTGCCGCAAGGCGACCTGATTCAGGAAGGCAACCTGGGTCTGATGAAAGCTGTAAAACGTTTCGACCCAAATATGGGCGTACGTTTGGTGTCATTTGCCGTGCACTGGATCAAGGCGGAGATTCACGAATATGTGATCCGTAATTGGCGTATTGTGAAAATCGCCACTACTAAAGCGCAACGTAAACTGTTCTTTAATCTGCGCAGCCTGAAGAAATCATCGAAAAAGTTGACGCTCGCAGAAGCACAGTCGATTGCCAATGATTTAAATGTCACACCGGAACAAGTACTGGAAATGGAAGGCCGTCTGACAGCGTATGATGCGGCTTTTGATGCTTCAAGCGATGATGACGATGAAGGTTCAACCCATGTTGCACCAGCGTTATATCTTGAAGATAACCGTTATGATCCGGCGCGTCTGATTGAAAATGAAGATTATGAGGAACAAAGTACCTCTGCCCTGCACGAAGCCATGGATCAGCTCGATGACCGTTCACGTAATATCTTGCAGCGCCGCTGGTTAGATGACGAGAAATCGACTCTGCATGAACTGGCAGCCGAATATAATGTTTCTGCGGAACGTATTCGCCAGCTGGAAAAAAATGCCATGGAAAAAATCAAAGTGGCAATGTCATCTAATTAACACCAAATTTAGTTTCTGCTTTTCTCCAAAAAGCCTTCCTTGATGAAGGCTTTTTTATGCCCGAATTTTGAATTTATGCTAAGGTTAAGTGCAAACTTTTTCAGGAAGATCAATTCAAATGTGGATTGCGATTTCAGCACTTAACTTGGCATTTGCCGTGATGCTCGGTGCTTTTGGTGCGCATGGTTTAAAAGCGCGTGCGACTGAAGCACAACTCGGCTGGTGGCAAACAGCAACAGATTATTTTTTCTATCATGCTCTAGGCTTACTTATTCTGGCCCTGCTAGCCAAAGTCATTCCTGTACTACCGATTCAATGGAGTTTTTGGCTGATTCAGGTCGGCATTTTACTGTTCTCTGGCTCACTGTATATCATGGCATTAGGCTTACCACGTGGACTAGGCGCAATTACGCCAATTGGTGGTGCTTTAATGATTGCCGGATGGTTAATTCTGACTTGGAATGCTTTAAAATACGCCAGATAAACCTGAACATCACTTAATCATGGAGGGGTGGCTAGAATGATGATTTACCTCAATGGCGAACCACAGGAAACTCACTGCAACAACCTGCTGGAACTGATTCAGGGTATGGCGCTTGAGGGTAAGCGTTTTGCAGTTGAAGTCAATGAAATGATTATTCCTAAAAGCAGATTGGGCGATACGCCGATTTGCGATACAGACAAAATAGAAATTATTCACGCAGTCGGTGGCGGCTAATACTCGGGACAATTATGCAAGATTTATTACAGATTGGTTCACGCCAATTCCAGTCGCGCCTTTTGGTAGGCACAGGCAAATACAAAGACTTAAATGAAACTCAGCAGGCCATTGAAACCAGTGGTGCAGAGATTGTCACTGTTGCTATTCGTCGGGTCAATATCGGCCAAAATCCTGACCAGCCGAATCTGCTGTCAGTCATTCCTCCGGAAAAATATACCATTTTGCCGAATACTGCAGGTTGTTTCGATGCCAATAGCGCTGTTCGTACCTGTATGCTGGCGCGTGAGCTGCTCGATGGCCACAATCTGGTCAAATTGGAAGTTTTGGGTGATGAAAAAACGCTTTATCCAAATGTAACCGAAACACTGAAAGCTGCACGTACCTTGATTGACGATGGTTTTGAGATCATGGTCTATACCTCGGATGATCCGATCGTTGCGCAAGAGCTAGAAAGTATGGGCTGTGTCGCAATTATGCCTTTAGGCAGCCTGATCGGTTCTGGTCTTGGCATTTTAAACCCACACACCCTGTCAATCATCAAGGAAAATGCCAAAGTCCCTGTTCTGGTCGATGCCGGTGTCGGTACAGCAAGTGATGCGGCGATTGCGATGGAACTAGGCTGTGATGGCGTACTCATGAATACAGCGATTGCGGCAGCGCAAAACCCGGTATTGATGGCCTCTGCGATGAAAAAAGCGGTTGAAGCAGGTCGAGAAGCTTTTCTTGCAGGCCGTATGCCGCGTAAACGTATGGCCAATGCCAGCTCGCCAGAAACAGGCTATTTCTTTAAATAAATTTTCATGAACAAAAATAAAGGACTCGATTGAGTCCTTTATTTTTTCCAGTAATTAAGGAATCAGACCTTCATCACGCATGGCAATCTGTACAGACTGACGTTCTGCCACTTTATTACGGATATGAATAATATTTTTATATGGACTCAGATCATGCTCAATCTGGTTCGACCAGTTGGTCAAGACAAACAGATAAGCATCCGCAGGGCCAAAGTTATCATCCACCAGATAATCATTGTCAGATTCACCGATAGCTTTATCGATATAACTCAATAAACGATCAATCTCTGCATAGGCTTTTTTCTTTTCATCGTCGGATAACTTGCCACCGAAGAACACCGCATAGGCATCATGTAGTTCAGAGTTCAGATAACCTAACCATTCCAGCACTTTGGCACGTCCCATGCCCGATGGTGGAATCAGATCTTGTTTTGGATCGTGTTGAGCAAGAAACGGTAGAATTGCAACATTTTCTGTCAGGATCAGACCAGGGTTAATTTCTAACGCTGGTACATAGCCTTTAGGATTAACTTCGTAATAATCCGTACCTTTTTCTGTTTTATGTGTTTTTAAATCAACACGTTCCAAATCAAAATCGACATTGATTTCATTTAAAATAATATGAGCTGCCAGTGAGCATGCCCCTGGCGAATAGTAAAGCTTCATTTCTGATCCTTGTTATACACTTCTCAATGTTTTAAATCGCTTCTAACAAACTTTCAAGTGATCAAACCTGTAAATTGCAAAAAAGCGTAACTGTCATTTCAGGACAGTTACTCATTCAATATTTAGGATATTCCGGGCTTTTGCAAGTCAATCTTGTGTAGATTTTTATCTCTATCTGTTTAAGATACGCAGGTTTCCCAAATTTAGATGATATTTCGTGATTAGCCTGAAAAAAGAAGAATGGTTTTCCAATATCCGCACAGATGTACTGGCAGGTCTGGTGGTGGGACTTGCCCTGATTCCTGAATCAATCGCCTTCTCTGCCATTGCCGGTGTCGATCCGCAAGTCGGTTTATATGCCTCTTTCTGTATTGCAGTATCAATTGCCTTTTTTGGTGGTCGTCCTGCCATGATTTCCGCAGCTACAGGCGCAATGGCACTTTTGATGATTACCTTGGTAAAAGAACATGGTCTGCAATATCTGTTGGCCGCCACAATTCTGACCGGCATCATTCAGGTGATTGCCGGTTATTTTAAAGTCGCTAAATTAATGCGTTTTGTATCGCAGGCGGTGGTATACGGATTTTTGAATGCCTTGGCGATCCTGATATTTGTGGCACAAATCCCGGAAATTAACCGGATGGATAGCACCGGTTATCTGTTTATTGCGATTGGTCTGGCAATTATTTATCTGTTTCCTTATATCTCTAAAATCGGTAAAGCCATTCCCTCACCTTTAATCTGTATTATCGTATTAAGCGGGCTGGCGCTGTTGTTGGGTGCAGATATGCGTACCGTGAGCGATCTGGGACAATTCCCGGATACTTTGCCGGTATTCCTGATTCCAGAAATTCCACTCAACCTGGAAACCTTGCAAATTATCCTGCCTTATTCCTTTACCTTGGCGACTGTCGGTTTGCTGGAAAGCATGATGACCACTACGGTAATTGATGAAGTGACCGGAACTGAAGGTGACCGTCATCAGGAATGTCGTGGTCAGGGTATGGCCAATATTGTCAGCGGCTTTATGGGCGGGATGGCCGGTTGTGCCATGATCGGCCAGTCAATTATCAATGTGTCTTCAGGGGCACGTACCCGTTTATCGACTCTGGTCGCTGGCGTGTTTCTGCTATGTCTCGTGGTTTTTTTGAAAGACTGGCTGGCTTATATTCCAATGGCAGCGCTGGTTGCGATCATGATTATGGTGGCATTTACCACCTTTCAATGGGGAGCAATCAAGCAATTCAGCAAACATCCGCTGGAATTTAATACCGTGATGATTGCCGTGATTATTGTCGTACTTGCAACCCATAATCTGGCATTGGGTGTATTTGTGGGCGTGCTGCTTTCTGCTCTGTGCTTTATCAATAAACTGGAAAGAACCGTACATGTCTATACGCATTTGAATTCGGCTCATTCACGCAGCTACTTTATTTCTGGACAGATTTTCTTTAGCAGTTCAGAGAAGTTCTATCAGTTCTTTGATTTTAAAGAAAAGCTTGAGCATGTCGAACTGGATTTAACCCACGCGCATATCTGGGACGTGACTTCGGTCAATATGCTGAATAACGTGATTCAGAAGTTTAAAGCCCAAGGTATAGATGTAAGGGTGATTGGTTTGAATGAAGCCAGCAGTACATTGATTGACCGTTTTAGTAGCTGATGAACGATGATTAATAAAAGAGCCTCGATTGGCTCTTTTATTTTATCTGGAAGATCTTGCCGATTTTTATGGAGAAATACCGAGAAAAGTTTGACTTGCTCGGCTCAGGACTTAAAATACCGCATTCTGAATTTTTAGATTTGCCAAAGTTATGTCGAACGATCAATTAGACCAGCAAGTCGTGGAGCTGGAAAACTTAAGCGAGCACCGTGAAATCGTGACGTTTATGCGCCGCTCAATGCCGCTAAACACCTCTCAACGTACTGCGCTTGAACAATATGGTCACTTAATTTTGGAATATCCAGTGGGTGACTTACGTCAGCACTTTGAACATCCAGAGCGCCCTTTGACTGTAGAAATCGGCTTCGGTATGGGCCGTTCACTGGTATTGATGGCCAAAGCTAATCCTGAACGCAACTTTGTCGGAATTGAAGTGCATGTACCGGGTATTGCGCAATGCATTTATGAAGCAGGTGTTGAAGGCCTAACGAACTTACGTGTACTGGATGCTGATGCAATTCAAGTGCTGCGTGAAATGCCGGATAACAGCATTAACACTGTGCAATTGTACTTCCCTGATCCATGGCAGAAGAAGCGTCACTTTAAACGCCGCTTTGTTTCGCATGACCGTATGCCACTAGTGGAGCAAAAGCTTGAGCTTGGCGGTACTTTCCATGCGGCAACGGACTGGGAACCATATGCAGAATGGATGCTTGAAGTATTAGAAGAACGTCCACGTCTGGAAAATCTGGCGGGCAAAGGCAACAGCTACCCGCGTCCGGAATGGCGTCCGCAAACCAAGTTTGAACGTCGTGGCATTGAAGCCGGTCACAAGATCAATGATTTTATCTTCAAGAAAATTTCTTAATCCAAGATTCAAAAAAGCGCTGATTATTCAGCGCTTTTTTATGGGAAAAATTTGGCTTTGAACCCTGCTCCGCAGATAAATCATCAGATTCTTCATTTCTGATGACGCGTGAGAATCTGCTGGCTCAAGAGCTGATAGACATTTTTTAAATCTTTCCGCTGCATAGTGGCCAACATCTGCTGATGCATATTCAAAATATTCTGATCACCACGCATCGCTGGGCCGGTCTGCATTTGTTTTGGATCATTCTGAGTGGCTTTATTGGCGGTTTCCAGCATCAACGGATACAGCAAACTGAAATCGACCTGTTGTGCATCCACTACCTGCTTGGCCATGTCATAGCAATAATTGGCAAAGTTACAGGCAAATACCGCTGCAAGATGCAAACTGAGACGTTGACTAGAACTATAAGTATAAACACGATTACTTAGGCTATTTGCCAATTCTAATAACAGGATTTGGTCCTGTTCATTCACAGCTTCAATAAACAGTGGCGTCTGCTGCCAATCAATCTGGCGTTCCTGACTAAAGGTCTGTAAAGGATAAAATACGCCTGCACGCGCATGCACATTTTTCAGTAAATCGAGATGGGTACTGCCAGAGGTATGCACGATCAGATTCTGCTGCAGATACGGATGAATCTGTTCTATGACGCTGGCAATCGACTGATCACTTACCGCGATAATGACCAGATCCACCTCATGATCCAGCTGTTCAGGCTCAGCGATTGCCTGAGCTTTAAATTGCTCAGCTAGATGTTGTGATTTTTCTAGGGTTCGACTGTAGATCTGTACGATCTCATGTTGTGCTGACAATACAAGGGCAAGATGATATGCCACTCGCCCTGCCCCAATCATACTTATCCGCATCTTGTGCTTTTCCTGACTCATTGCGCACAGCATGCCAATAAATAAAGATTGAGGCAATTGGCCTTGATATTTCGAATAAACTTTAAAACTTTCGCAAGGTCAGAATCTGTTCACTTCGACCAAAAGGCCCGTGAACATCATGCAGAATCCCGCTGGTCAGACCGATACCATCTTCACCATATTGCTGCACCACTTCCAGTCCCAGCCATTTACCCTGCGGCAGGCGGTGCATATGAATCTGCAGGTCCAGATTCGGAAATCCCCAACCGGAATTCGGGTCCTGACGTGGCACGATGCCATTGGCAGTATCAACCATACCGAGCAAACGGCTAAAGTCTGTAGTCGGTTGGCCTTCTACCATGTCCAGCGAATTTCTCAGCCAGACAATGCCCTTGCCTGCACGATGGTCAGCATGTGCCCGGGTTTCAATACTCTGGATATAACCACCCGGCCAGCAGCGCATACCTTCCCAAACAGGTAAATATTCTGGACTTTCGATCGGAAAGTCTTCCACTCCGGCAATGGCCGTGGTATCTGAAGTTAGCATTCTCCACGCGCGTGCCACGATACAGGTTTTACCATTGGCACACATTTCAGCTTCAACCAGTTCGATGGTTTTACCCGGACGGATCATGCGCGTAGTAATCGAAAATTCACCAAAGGCTATCAGGCCAAAAATATCCAGCCCGACCCGACCAATACGCATGTCAGCACGTGGCCGAAACTGTTCCAGTTCGACGCATAGAATACCGGTGGCTGGTGCCATGTGCTGCTCATGCGGATTCCATGCACCTTGTGCATGAATATTAGAACGGTAATAAGCCGTAGTACTGCCATCTACATGCTGTTCGCGCTGGATAAAACTGTAATATGCCGACATTGTTTTAATACTTCCCTGAATATTCTCTTAAACTTTAGAGTTTACAAAAAGTTCTTTGATCTTTATTTTCTGAGCAAAAAGCCATAATAATTCATGATTTGACAATAAATCTTGCACTGTTTAAATCCGACTTTGGTTAAAAGCGCTGTAAAATTTTGTGCAGATAACAAGTGAAAATCCTGCTCCAAGCGTTCAATCATCTTGGTACTTTGCACCACGCTTAACCCTGTTTGTTGTGCCAGCTTCTGCATAATTTTGATGTCTTGCTGATCTTCGGGTTGCATCAGGTCATAGGTCAATGCAAGACCATTGGTTTTAAGACACTGATGGATAGCCTGAAAAAATCCGTTTTTCTCCGAATTTGGAATGAAATGTGCCACCAGAATGGCCAACGCGGCATCGAAAGTATCTGGATGATGTAACTCCTGAATTGTACTTTGTATGAATTTCACCCTTTGCCGATCTATAGAATTCAGATTTTTTCTGGCCTGTTCCAGCATGGCTGCTGATGGATCAATTGCAGTAAAGGTCCAGTCTGGATAGCGTTGCAATAAATAGGATAGTTCATAACCTGTACCGCAGCCCACTATCAATATATGAGCGGTTTCCGGGAGTTCAGTGTTGAGAATTGCTTCAATCTGTTGATGCACCAGTTCATAACCGGGAATCAATTTACGGATATGATCGTCATAACTGGCGACCACGACTTCACTGTGAAAGTTTTTTGCCATATTTTTACTCTTAATCCTTCCCCTAAAATCCTGATTAGGATCATTTTCTAGAAGTAGATTTCGGGGGCGAAAATTTATAAATTTCTTTATATATTTCAGATGTTTTTTAAATTCAATCACATGACAGGCGACATGAATGTCGCCATTTTTCTGAGGGATATGGAAGTCCCTTCAGCAAAATAAAGGGCTTTTGCTTACTTTTGGTCCATCAAAAGTAAACAAAAGCCTAAACGTTGATATCGAAACCTTTGTTCAAATGGAGACAATACATGCATTAAATACTGCTTTGCCCCACTTAAGAATCGCATCAATACAATTTAAGCAATTTCTTTCAAGTTCAGCTCTTCACGCATAAATTCACGCAACTTGAACTTCTGTGCCTTACCTGAAGCCGTCATTGGAAATTCCTGGAAGAAACGCACATAGCGCGGTACCTTGTTATGCGAGATATGCTCCTTACAATACTGACGGATGATTTCCTCAGTACACGGATCATTTTCATGCAGGATGATGCAGGCACAGAGTTCTTCACCATATTTATGATCCGGCACCCCAATCACCTGTACATCTGACACTGCCGGATGGGTATAAAGGAAGTCTTCGATTTCTTTCGGGAACAGATTTTCCCCGCCACGAATGACGACATCCTTGATCCGCCCTTTAATTTTGACAAAGCCTTCATCATCCATTTCAGCAATATCACCGGTATGCATCCAGCGCGCCGCATCAATCACTTCTTGGGTTTTATCCTGATCTTCCCAGTAACCGAGCATTACGGAATAACCGCGTACACATAGCTCGCCCAATTGACCGCGTGGCACGACCTTGCCACTTTCATCGACAATTTTGACTTCCAGATGTGGATGCACACGACCCACGGTACTGACACGTCGCTCCACACTGTCTGCCGTTGAGCTTTGTGCACTGACGGGTGCGGTTTCAGTCATGCCATAGCAGATGGTGATTTCAGACATATGCATCCGTTCAATCACGCGCTGCATAATTTCCTGCGGACATGGACTACCCGCCATAATCCCGGTCCGTAGACTGGACAGGTCAAACTCGTCAAACTGTTCATGTTCGAGTACCGCAATAAACATAGTCGGCACACCATAAGCCGCTGTACATCTTTCTTGCTCGATGGCTCTCAAGGTTTCTAATGGATTAAACACGGCAGATGGATATATCATGGCAGAACCATGCGTAATACACGCCAGATTTCCCATCACCATGCCAAAGCAGTGAAATAAAGGAACTGAAATACAGACACGGTCTTCCGGCCCTAAATGAATGGCTTCACCGACAAAGTAACCGTTATTTAAAATATTATTATGGGTCAGCATGGTTCCTTTCGGATTGCCCGTGGTACCCGAGGTAAACTGGATATTAATGGTTTCATCAAACTGCAATTCACTGGAGATCTGTTGCAGTTGTTCCAGCTCTTGGGCGCTTGGCGAGCTTAGTAAATCCTGAAAACGGTGGATGCCAGTATGCTGCTGATCATCAATTTTAATCACATGCTTTAAATGTGGCAGACGTTCTGCATTGAGGAATTTACTTTCAGTCTGCATCAGCTCAGGTGCAATTTTAGTCAGAATTTCCTGATAGTCTGTCGTCTTAAACTGCGCCGCAATCACCAGTCCCTTACAGGAAACCTTGTTCAGCACATATTCCAGCTCATTGCTTTTATAGGCCGGATTCAGGTTCACCAGAATAATGCCTGCCTTGAAGGCCGCAAACTGGGTAATGGTCCATTCCACACAGTTCGGCGACCAGATCGCCAGACGGTCACCTTTTTGCATACCTAGTTTCAGCAGCTGACAGGCAAAGGCATTGACCTGATCCTGTAGCTGTCGATAACTGAGACGTATGTTCTGATGCAGGCTAACCACTGCATCACGTTCTGCATACTGCTCGCAAGCCTGATCAAATTTTTCACCAATCGTCATGCCCAATAAAGGCTGACTGCTGGTTCCATAGGCATAGCTTAACCGTACTTGTGTCATTGAATCGATCTCCTTGATTCTTT
>NZ_JBAPXX010000094.1:0-12555 GCF_049284435.1 Acinetobacter sp.
TTAATATCGGTAAAAACGCTGACACTCCGGTAGAAAAAGCAGTAGATGATTACCTTATCTGTTTAGAAAAAGTCTATAATTATGCTTCTTATATTACCGTCAACATTTCTTCTCCCAATACCAAAAACCTGCGCAGCCTGCAAAGTGGTGATGCACTCACCGAACTGCTGGAAACATTGAAGAAGCGTCAGCTTGAATTGGCTCAGGAATACCAGCATTATGTACCTTTGGTACTGAAAGTGGCGCCTGATCTGGATAATAGTGATATTGCCTTTATTGCCAAACAGTTATTGCAATTCAAGATCGATGGCCTGATCGTGACCAATACCACACTGTCACGTGAAGGGGTAGAGGGTCTGGAGCATGCAGAGGAAGCGGGCGGTTTGTCTGGCGCGCCAGTATTTGAGAAAAGTACCGCATGCCTGGCTGCATTTGCTGCGGTATTAAAAGGACAAATTCCATTGATTGGTGTGGGTGGTATTCTTTCAGGTGCAGATGCTGTTGCCAAGAAACAGGCAGGCGCCAGCCTTGTACAAGTTTATAGTGGCCTCATCTATACCGGACCTAAACTTGTAAAAGATTGTGTAGACGCACTTTAAATCCTATGAATGCCATTGATATCTTTCTACTGATTATCTTGCTCATTGGAGGGCTCAACGGTTTGCGTCAAGGATTTATTAAAGCCTTTGCGAACTTAGTGGGATGGATCTTTGCCCTGATTGTTGCGGCAAAATATTCAACGCTACTTGCGCCGTCTATGGTTGCTCTGAGTACAGATCCAGTCGTACAAAAGATTGCGGCCTTCGCCTTTATCGTCTTGTTGATTGTGGTCCTGACCTGGATCGTCACTGCGCTGTTGAACCGTATTTTAAAGAGTCTTAAACTAGGTCCTCTCAACCGTCTGGCCGGTGGTGTCTTTGGTAGCCTCAAAGGTTTGCTCATTGTACTGATTACCATGCAGGGTATCGGCCCTTGGGTAGAAAGCTCACCGCACTGGAAACAGTCCAAGTTTATTCAAGCCTTATTGCCTTATGCGCCTTGGGCGACTCAAATGTCGAAAGAAGCCGCGAATGGCGCACTACAACATATCAAGCCTGAAGGGCCATCGAAACCTTCAGCTTCATCATCTGAAACATCGTCCAAGTCTGGAGCTGCAGATGAGTCTACAAATAATCCTTTTTATTAATCCTAGCTTGTCTGCGAGGTTGCTATGTGTGGAGTAGTTGGTATAGCTGGTAAATCACCCGTTAACCAAATGTTGTTTGATGCATTAACGATGTTACAACATCGTGGACAAGATGCAGCTGGGATCGTGACATGTGATGAAGGACGTTTATTCCTGCGCAAGGACAATGGCATGGTGCGTGATGTATTCCATACCCGTCATATGCGTGCCTTGAAAGGAAATTACGGTATTGGTCACGTGCGTTATCCAACAGCCGGTTCATCGAGTAGTGCAGAAGCACAGCCGTTTTATGTGAACTCGCCGTATGGGATTACCTTGGCACATAACGGTAACCTGACCAATGCCGAAGAAATTCATGATGACCTGTTCAAAACTGACCTGCGTCATATGAACACCGATTCTGATTCAGAAGTGCTGTTAAACGTGTTTGCCCATGAATTGCAGAAACACGGCAAACTGGTACCAACGTCAGAAGATATTTTTCATGCGGTAACACGTGTGCATGAGCGTTGCAAAGGTGCTTATGGTGTGGTGGCGATGATTACCGGTCAGGGTCTGGTGGGCTTCCGCGATCCGAACGGTATTCGTCCGTTGATCTACGGTTCACGTGAAACTGAACAGGGCATGGAGTATATCATTGCTTCTGAGTCTGTTGCGATTACTGCGCTGGGCTTTAAAGTTGAGCGTGATATTCTGCCAGGCGAAGCAGTATTTATTGATCTGGAAGGTAATTTCTTTACCAAGCAATGTGCGGCGAATGCTGAATATCGTCCTTGTATTTTTGAATATGTTTATTTTGCCCGTCCGGATGCCATTATTGATGGAATCTCGGTGTATAAAGCACGTTTAAAAATGGGTGAGAAACTGGCGCAAAAAATTCTGCGCGAGTGGGGTGAAGAGCATGATATTGATGTAGTGATTCCGATTCCGGATACTTCACGTACTTCAGCGCTAGAACTTGCCAATATGCTGGGGGTGAAATTCCGTGAAGGTTTCATGAAAAACCGTTATATCGGTCGTACCTTCATTATGCCTGGGCAGCAGCTGCGTAAAAAATCGGTACGTCAGAAACTCAACCCGGTTGAACTTGAGTTTAAAGGTAAGAATGTACTATTGGTAGATGATTCTATTGTACGTGGTACAACCTGTAATGAAATTATCCAGATGGCTCGTGATTCTGGTGCGAAAAAAGTATTCTTTGCTTCTGCAGCACCGATGGTGAAATATCCAAACGTCTATGGTATCGATATGCCAGCAAAATCTGAGCTGATTGCATCGGAACGTAGCGTGGAAGAAATCCGTGAAATTATTGGTGCTGACCGTCTGATTTTCCAGGATCTGGAAGATTTGAAAGATGCGGTAAGAACCACCAAGGTGCCGGACGTTAAAGACTTTGATTGTTCAGTCTTTGATGGTGTCTATGTTTCGGGCGGCATTGATGAGCAATATCTGGATGATCTTCAGCAAAAACGTAGTGACAGTGCCATGAAAGAAAGCAGCTATATTGATGTCAATATTGATGCAGCCTCAGTGGATTTGACCGGTGTACGCGAAGTCTAAGTAGTTAAAATCATCATGAAAAAGCGGGAATTTCCCGCTTTTTTGTTTTATGATGAGCCCATTGAAAATCATCATTTTAGGGTTCTGCATTGCGAAACGTAGGATACGATTTTATAAAAAACAAAAATATAGTACTGCCTGTAAGTTTTTGCCTGATTGCAATTCTGTTGACTATTTTTATTATTAATACCGTTGTTGGTCTCTTTGTTTTTTATGCTGATCCTAGCCAGTCAATCTTCTGGCATACGCTGAGTCCTTATCTGATTGCTTTGCTGTTATGTGCCATGATGATCTCGGTCATCTATGAGTTTTATATTTTTCGCAATGGCGGTTATTCGCTGGCGAAGCAGTTAGGTGCGCGTCGGTTGAGTCCGATGGACAGTATTCCAGAAGAAAGTGCTGCGCTGCACATTAACCAGCAGCTGGCAGAGACTTTTCTGATTGAAGTTCCGGCGGTATATGTGTTGCCCGATGAAGTCGGTGTTAATGCGCTGACGGCAGGGTTTAGTCCGCGGGATACCGCAATTATCCTGACCTGGGGTGCGATACAAACACTGGATAAAGTCGAGCTGTATGGTTTGCTCAGCCATGAATTCAATAAAATTCTGTCTGGTGAAGCTGCGGAAAATACCCGTTTGAAAATCCTGTATAGCAGTTTAACCACTTTTAGTCAGTGTGGCAGTAAGATTGCGAAATCCGGTTTTTATCGAGCGGGTAGTCCCCGTGAAAACAAGTTCGAAACCTTCTATGTGGCAGTCGGCGCGGTGATCTGGCTGATTGGTAGTTTGGGTGTTTTGATTTCCCGTTTTATTAAATATATTTCGCTGGGTGGTCGGACCTATAAAAATGATCGGAAGACCCGACGCCTGATTCAAAATGATGCCAATATCCAGACTTTACTCAGAATTCATGTGCATCATTCTGGATCCCAGATTTATAGTGAATATGCTGAATCGATTTCACATATGTGCTTTGCCAATTCTTTGAGCCCACAAAACTGGCTGAATATTCATCCTAATATCAATCAGCGGATTTATGAATTAAATCCTGCGTTGATTCAGGACTTACAGCTTGAGAATCTGAAAAAACTCAAGAATCAGCCTTTGTTTAGTTTGTTCCGTTCTTTGGAAGAAGTGGTGCCTGAAACTGCAATGAGCTGGAGTTCGCCACAGCCTTTGCCATTATTGCGGCTGTCTCCGATCAGTTTTGCGATTAAAGATGCGATCAAGCCGCTGAATCCGGAACTTCGGCTCAAGATGCCACGTCCGGAACTGATTGAGCGTGCATTACAAACGGCAACCGGTTCTCGTGAAGTGATGGTCGCCATTTTAATGATCCGTCAATATCGTGAATTTATTCCGACTGAGGCTGAAGTTAGTCGTGCCATTGTAGATTCATTGCTCAATCTGGACGGGCGGGTGCATATTTCGATTTTCCAGCAAGCCTGCAAGAATATTGGTGGCATGCCGACAACTGTCGCACGGCAGTTTTTGATGAAGCTGGCACGGATTATTCAGGAAGATGGTGAAATTGGCCTGTTGGATGCATTATTACTGGAATGTGTGAAATATGAGTTAAATCTGCTTCCTGCCCATACTCCTACAGCACTCGATGAGGTCAAGCCACAGATTGTGCGTTTGATTGACGCCTTACTACATGTTCAGCAGATTAATAGCGGCAACCAGCTTGAGGTACGGGAGCGGATTTTAAACCGGATTCTGACGGCTCAGGAACTGGACTTATATAATGAAATTTCTGATGAGCCGATTGATCTTGCAGAAATCCTGAATGATATTGCGGGGCTGTTATTACGTGATCGCCTCAGTATTTTAGGTATTGCAGAAGCCTGTTTGTGGAGTGACCGTATCGTGACTCAGGATGAGCTGGATGTGATGGAGCTGTTGTATTGGCGCTTGGGTTTTGAGGCAGAGCAGGTCGTTCAGCAAATGTTAAAGAAGAACAGTTTAACCATTTTATAGAAAATAAATGAGAACGCGCAGCTTTAGCCAGAATCTGTTATAACAGCAGGAATGGTTTAATTGTGTATTAAAAACACGGTTTTTAACATGCAGCTAAACTTTGTACTAGAATCCATCAGGATAAAAAAGAAAAGCTGAAAAAGTTCGGCAAAGCACAGGCAATCCGGCTAAAATGTTCAGCCTGAAATTGGTGATGATGAAAAGATGATTGGGCATCAGCGTGACATACTGGCAACATTAGGAATCGATCTCTGGATTCCTAGGGACAGCGCATGTCAGCCGCATCAGGTTTCGATCTGGCGTGATCAGGCTGCACCTGAATTTCATACTGACATCGTTTTGCCACAGCCTGCTTCAGTAGAGGCTTTGGCTGATCTACCGATTCCTGAGCTAGAGCCAATTGTTACGCTTAAGGTTGATACACCACCTGCGGCACCGACTCACATTGCACTTGTTCAGGAACAGCGTGAAATCGTACAAATCCCGCCATTCAGTTTGCAGGCTTTAAGTCTGGCACATTGCAGTATCGTGATTGATGCTACTGCAATGACCGAAGACACCCAGAATTTATGGGGCAATATCCAGCGTGCAGTCCCGGGAGAGTTTCATGAGCTAAACTGGCCATTTCCTTGGGCCAATGTCCAAGATGGACGTGGTGTAGAATCCTATATTCAGGGTTTTCTGGATGGGATGAGTGCAGAGAAAAATATCATTTTTCTCGGGCCGGTAGCGCATATTTTAAATACAAAAATGATCCAGTTGGCATCTCTACAAGAAATGCTGGATCAACCGATTCTAAAAAAACGTTTATGGCAGTTTATGCAAAATAGGACTGCCAGTCTGGAATAATCTTGCTGTGGAATAAAAATAGATGAAACAAAAAGTGGTTGTATTTAGTCAAATTGATCCTGATATTCAAAACAAGCTGGAACAAAATTATCAGGTTACTTATATACAACCCAAGCTGGGCGATGTGAATCAACAGCTTTTGCAGCAGGTTCAGGATGCCGATGGCATGATTGGCGCAGGACGTTTGCTGAATCGTGATAATCTGTCCAGTGCTACCCGGTTAAAAATTATCTCCAGTGTCAGTGTTGGTTATGACAACTATGAACTGGATTATTTAAATGAAAAGAAAATTTATCTCAGTCATACGCCGCATGTGCTGACTGAAACCACTGCTGACCTGGCTTTTACTTTACTGGTGTCAGCGGCACGCAAAGTGGCTTACCTGGATCAATGGACCAAGCAGGGACAATGGCAGCGTACCGTGGGCGAAGCACAATTTGGCATGGATATTTTTGGAAAAACCTTGGGGATTATTGGTCTGGGTCATATTGGTGCGGCAATCGCACGTCGTGGTTTTTACGGTTTTAATATGAATATTCTGTATCATAATCGCCGGGAAAAACCAGAAACCGCCCAAGGGTTAAATGCGGAATATTGCCAGCTTGATGAACTGTTGCAGCGTTCTGATTTTGTGGTCGTTGCAGTAGATTTGAATGCTGAATCCAAGACGCTAATTGCGGCAGCGGAATTGGCGAAAATGCAATCCCATGCAGTATTGGTCAATATTTCACGTGGCTCGGTCATTGATGAACAGGCATTGATTGCAGCTTTAAAAGCCAAGCAGATTTTTGCTGCCGGTCTGGATGTGTATCAGAAAGAACCGCTAAAAGAATCGGAATTATTCCAGTTGGACAATGTGGTCACATTGCCACATGTGGGTTCGGCCACTGCGGAGACCCGTAAAAAAATGGCAGAACTGGCCTACCAGAATCTGGTCGATGCTTTAGAGGGGCGAGTGCCCCGTTATGTGGTCAATCCAAAGTTTTAAAAAGCATCTCATTCGTCGTTTAAATGGTATTAAAAAATAACATTTTCTTGCGTCTCTGCTCATTGTTCAATGCTATATTCAAGATAGACTAGATTGGCAGGATTAGAGATTTTTCATTGAAACGATTGGTGCTGGCGTGTGGCTTAAGTCTGTGTATGGTGGCAGGGCACAGCTCTAACCATGATTTTAATCAAGCAAATGTACAATTTTCTGTGCCTGATATTGGTACAGGCGTCGGCTTACTCGATCAACAGAAAGAAAAAATGATCGGTGAAAAAGTCTATCGTGAAGTGCATAAACAAATGCCAGTCATGCAGAATCCATGGCTGGAAGATCAGCTGCTTTCAGTATTTTCTCATATCTTGAGTCAAACTCAATTGCAACAACCGATCGGTTTGCTGGTGATTAATGACCCGCAAATTAATGCCTTTGCTGTACCAGGTGGTCTATTTGCCCTCAATGCCGGTCTGATTAATTCAGCCCGAAACATGGATGAGGTGGCAGGAGTGATGGCGCATGAAATTGCACATGTCACACAACGTCATTACAGTCGTTCTCAGGATGCCTTTAAAGGGCAGGGTTTACTGGCGCTAGCCGGAATTCTCGTCGGTGCTTTGGTCGCTTCTCAGGCAGATGGTGATGTCGGCACAGCGGTCATGATGGGTTCACAGGCAGCACTTCTGGATAAACAGCTCACCTATAGTCGTAACCAAGAACGTGAAGCAGACCGGATTGGCATGCAATATATGTATCGTTCAGGCTATAACCCGCATAGCATGGCAGACTTCTTTGAAGTCATGCATCGCTCGACCAGCCGATTAAGCTTTCTGCCAGATTTCTGGTTTACTCATCCACTCACTACAGAGCGTATGAGTGAAGCACGTTTACGTGCTAACCAGCTTCCCGCAGTGAAACGAAGTCTCAATGACCAAGACTTTGACATTATCAAGTGGTATAGCAGGGTGTTGTCTGGTCAGACCAATGCAGAGCAGCTCATCCTGATGGACCAGCAAAATAATTTTGCAGGCCAGCTTGCCTTAACTGCCTATCAAATACGGCAGAGTGATTTTCAGGCCGCGCAGGCTAGTCTAGATCGAGCAAAAAAGCATACCCAGATGCATCCTTTACAGGTTTTGTTGCAGACTGATATTTATTTGGCCCAAAACCAGCTTGATGCCGCCTTGAAAAGTGTAGCTTCAGCAGCGCGAATCATGCCGGAGAATCGCGCACTCAATTATAAATATGCAGAGGTGTTAATTCGTGACAAGCAGCCTGCTCAGGCAAAAGCCTTGGTACAGCGATTTCTAAATGGCAATCCACGTGATGTGAGTGGCTGGCGACTGATGCAATTGGCTGCCAATGCAGAGCCAGATTCAGCGATCAAGGCTGCCAATGTACTCCGCTATCGTGCAGAAGTGGAATACTGGTCGGGATATGAAGAAACCGCGATCAAATCATTATTACATGCACAGCGTAGCGTGAAAAATAATCAATCTTTATCGTCAACCATTCGCCAGCGTCTAAAACAGATGCAGCAGGCACATCAATATAAGATTTAAAGCTGAACTGGGTTTTATTTTTTGTATAAGAATGATATAGCAAGAATATATTCAAGCAGGCTACAATCTTTTTGAAAGATCAGCGTGAATCAAACTGAAGCATAATATGAAAAAAATACTATTGGGCGTGTGTCTACTGGGGTGGAATTATGGGGTTTTTGCTGCGAGTGCAGTTGAATATGTGGAAGCGATAGAACGAATTAATGCTGATTATAAAAAGGAATCACGTCAATTTTTAAGTGGTTTAAATCCGCAGCAACAGGGATTTAGTCCTGAGCAGAATGCAAAATTTTGTGGAATTGTAGGACGCTATGTTGATCGTTTATATCAGGCCGCTGACCAGAATCGTGCTTATCTGGATCGTCAGTTTCAAAATATGAGTAAACAGGATGTGATTGTAGAAGTGAAATCGTCTAAAGAGATGCAATTACTCAAGCGTTATCAGGTTGATTGTAATTTGCAATAAGAATACGGCAAGAACTGTCTTAGGGTAAAGGCAGTTCAACGTTAAAGAGGAAATGCTAGAGAGTAGGGATTAAGCAAGTTGCGCTTTGATTTTGGCGGAAACTTGTGCAGGATCGGCGCGCCCGGCTATGAGCGGACGCAGAGAATTCATCACCTTACCCATATCTTTCATGCTAGTAGCTTGTTGCGCTGCAATAGCTTGCGCAATCATGGAATCAAGTTCTTCCTCAGTCATAGCTTCTGGTAGAAACTGAGACAAAATCTCAATTTCGGCTTGTTCCTTACTAGCTAAATCATCTCGGCCAGCGCCTGCAAAGGCTTTAACCGATTCTTTACGTTGTTTAATTTGTTTTTCAATGACCGCAAGAACCTGAGCGTCGTCAAGTTCTTTGCGCTCATCGACTTCGATTTGCTTAATTGCTGCCTGTAGACTACGAATGACCGTCAGCTTGGACATTTCTTTGGCACGCATTGTTGCTTTCAAAACATCCGTGATTTGGTCTTTTAAAGTCGTCATTATTTATTCCAGGCAATCAATCACAAATTAATCTTAGTAAAGGCGAGTTGTACGTACTGATTCACGCGCCAATTTCTTTTGGTAGCGTTTAACAGCAGCAGCTTTTTTGCGCTTACGTTCTTGAGTTGGTTTCTCGTAGAATTCACGCTTACGTACGTCAGCAAGAACACCCGCTTTTTCGCATGAACGTTTGAAACGACGGATAGCTACGTCTACTGGTTCGCCTTCTTTCAATTTAACTTGTGGCATGAAGAATCCTCATATCAGTTAGGGTAAGATCTCGGGCTGAATTGCCCTCAATCACAAGTGAAGGTCAGTATTTTACTCATTTACATCTCATACCACAAGTCTATAATAGTTGCTGCAATAGAATTGATACAGGTTATAGGCAGTTTAATGATCGTTTTAGGCTTGGAAACGTCGTGTGATGAAACAGGACTTGCGCTGTATGACAGCGAGTTGGGTTTGCGCGGACAGGTGCTTTATAGCCAGATTAAACTGCATGCAGAATATGGCGGTGTAGTTCCAGAGCTGGCGTCACGTGATCATGTGCGTAAACTGATTCCACTCATCAATGAGCTGCTTGAACAGAGCGGCGTGAAAAAATCAGAAATTGATGCAGTCGCATATACCCGTGGCCCAGGTCTGATGGGTGCACTCATGACAGGTGCATTGTTTGGTCGTACTTTGGCCTTTGCGCTGAATAAACCCGCAATTGGTGTGCATCATATGGAAGGTCATATGCTGGCACCTTTATTGTCAGAAACTCCGCCTGAGTTTCCATTTGTCGCATTGTTGGTATCGGGTGGACATTCTCAGCTCATGGCTGCTTATGGCATTGGCCAGTATGAACTCTTGGGTGAATCCATTGATGATGCGGCAGGCGAAGCATTTGATAAAGTCGCGAAGATGATGGGTCTGCCGTATCCGGGTGGCCCGAATATTTCCAAACTGGCAGAGCAGGGCGATCCAAATGCATTTGCATTCCCGCGACCAATGCTGCATCAAGGTTTAGAATTTTCATTCAGTGGTCTAAAAACCGCAGTTTCTGTACAAATGAAAAAACTCGGTGATGAAAACCGCGATGCCGATATCGCTGCCAGTTTTCAGGAAGCCATTGTCGATACTCTGGTGAAAAAGTCGGTGAAAGCACTGAAGCAAACGGGGCTTAAACGCCTGGTGATTGCGGGCGGTGTTAGTGCCAACAAGCGTTTACGTGAGCGTTTAGAAGCAGATTTAGCCAAGATTCGTGCATCTGTTTATTATGCTGAACCTGCACTCTGTACAGACAATGGTGCCATGATTGCTTTTGCGGGCTATCAGCGTCTCAAAGCAGGACAGCATGATGGCTTGGCTGTGACGACAACTCCACGTTGGCCAATGACGGAACTGACTAATCCGACTGAGGCATAGATTTCAGGCTTGAAGAAAAGAGGCTTAGGCCTCTTTTTTATTGTGAATTTTTAAATGAAAACTTATAGCAACGGTATGTTGTAAATATATAGTTTTATAGCTGTATTTAGAACTCTTATATTCTATTGAAACTGGAAAAATAGTTTAATAGCTTAAGTTGATATCATGCATATTTTTACAGGTTTGCAGCAGAGGCAATCTCGAATGGAAAATATAAATTTCAAAAGTTTTCAGGATGCTGGAGAGGCGGTGTTAAAGTTTTTGCATCAGCATTTTGGCTTTAATTTATGGATGATCACCCGGGTAGAAGGCCAAGACTGGATTGTGCTGCAAAGTGAAGATCATGGTTATGATATACGACCCGGTCAAGTGTTTCAGTGGGCTGATTCTTTTTGTTCTCATATGGTCGCAGGTAAGGCCCCGAGAATTGCCCCCCGCTCTGAAGAAATTCCTTTATACGCCACAGCGCCGATTAATCAGCAGGTCTGTATAAAATCTTATATTGGTCAGCCACTCCTTAAAGAAGATGGCAGTTTGTTTGGAACACTCTGTGCGATTGATCCAGAAACCAAATCGGAAGCTATTGTGCAAGATATGCAATTGGTCGAGTTATTGGGACAATTGCTCAGTTCGATCTTGCAGGCAGAATTGCGTCAAAGTGAGCAGGTACGTCAACATGAATTATTGCAGGAAGAAGCCAGTAAAGATGAATTGACCGGGCTCTATAATCGTCGGGCCTGGGAAAAACTGCTGCGAGCTGAAGAAGAGCGTTGTAAGCAATATGGTCATCCCGCCGCTGTATTATTTATTGACCTGAATGACCTAAAAAAGTTGAATGATAGTTTGGGTCATGATGAAGGTGACAAGCTGATTCAAAATGCGGCGCAGGTATTGCGAGATAAGGTACGAATCAATGATATTGTTGCTCGTTTAGGTGGCGATGAGTTTGTGATTCTTAGCGTGGAAAATGATGAAACGGGTACTGAAAGTTTAGTGGATCGTTTAATTAATGCCTTTGCAGCAGCAAACATTGGCGCAGCGATTGGTATGGCAATGCGTCATCCAAGTCAGGGCTTATTT
The DNA here is from genome assembly GCF_049284435.1 of Acinetobacter sp. Lineage (GTDB taxonomy): Bacteria > Pseudomonadota > Gammaproteobacteria > Pseudomonadales > Moraxellaceae > Acinetobacter. The sequence goes on from NZ_JBAPXX010000094.1 coordinate 11,597, forward strand.
GCAGCACTCGCACAAGCGGATCAGAACATGTTTGAGTATAAACGTCGGAAAAAATCCAGTGAATCCATGACCAATCTAAAATAATTGACGCTTTAAATCTTCTTTAAATGATTAAGTATTTCATATCATAAAAATGATCATTTTCTATGCTCTAAAGTTATCCTATCTTTCAATATTCTCTTTCATAGCCATGTATGAAAGTTGAGCATGATTCTCCATAAAAAGAAAATTCAATCCGTCTTTAACTTAACCATTACAAATTTTATAAGCTTTGTTGCAAAGTTAATCGATCTAATTAAATGCACTTTAAGTGTGTTGAAAAGTGACTCTGGTAAGGAACAAGATTCAAATAAGCACTTCATTTCTTATGATAATTGTTGTTTGAAATATACATTAAAATTACAGAACCAAAAAATTCTTTGTTTAAAGATAAAGCGCTATCGAAGGATAAAGCTGGCTGCCAAGAAAAAACATTACCGGCAGAAATAGCATTTGAGCTATTCAGTTTCGAGATGGTCAATCTTTAGTGATCACCAAATAAAAATGCAAAGAAATTTTAGGGAATAAATTTTATGAAAAAGCCGATTTTTATTTTTGGACTCGCTCTTGTCTCGGGTTTAATGAGTGCCTGTGGCGGTGGTGGGGGAAATAGCTCAGACAGTCCTACTGTCACTACACCTCCAAATGTTCCTAAGGAAAGTATTTCCCCTGAGCTTTCAGAGGAGTTTGTCCCGTTTGAAGATCAAGACATTGTAGACAAAATTCGCGATAAAATTTCCGGAAATACCAGTAATGATACCGACTATAATGTTGCTCTAGGTCACATGATTGGAGAAGTATTCGCAGATTATCCTTATGGACGTACTGCACGTATCATCAAAATTTATAATCTGGGCATCAATAGTATTAAATATCCAAATCTGATCTGTTCAGAAGTCAATACCACTGGTTCGGTCAAA
>NZ_JBAPXX010000095.1:0-9946 GCF_049284435.1 Acinetobacter sp.
CAAAATGGTTTGGGTGCAATTTTGGGTTCAGTTCTCAGTCAGTTGGGTGGTACAAGTAATCAAGGTGCTGCCCAAGCTCGTTCAGGATTAGGAGGCGGTTCGACTGGCAAAACCTTATTGATTGCGGTGCTGCCTCTGGTATTGGCCTGGATTCAAAAACAGGGTGGTTTACAGGGTGCATTAGACAAGCTCAAAGGACAGGGACTTAATAGCCAGGTCGATGATTGGGTGTCAACCGGTCCTGGTGAAAATGCCAATGTTGATCCACAGCAGGTGCAAAACCTGTTTGATGATCAGGATGTGGAACAGGTGGCACAGCAAACTCATGTTCCTAAACAGGATGTGTATAGTGCAATTTCACAAGTCTTGCCGCAGATTATTGACTCACTGACGCCACAGGGTGAAAAAACCAGTAAGCAGGAAGCCAATAATGATATTCAAAATGTCCTGAGTATGGTCTCGGGTCTTCTGAAAAAATAAATTCCATTATGTAAAAATCCCGATTTCAGTCTATACAGGCTTTCAAATTTCTAATCCAGCTTCAGGCTAAACAGCTGATTGGAGTCACAGATTTTTTTGGCAATATAATGAGATTTTCGGGTGCGAATTAAAATAATTTGCGATTGGAAGCCGAGTTCACCAAATTCTGGTTCCACCTGTACATAGTGCAGTTGTCCATACTCATCTCGAACCCGTGCTTGAGCAGAAAAACCGGGACGGGCATTGCCACTGGAAATCGTCGCCAGACGGCCGAGTAAATTGACATTGTTCTTTTTATATTTAGGTGGAATGACCTGATCCAGACAGTGAATCATAAAAATAGTAAAAAAAGTCGCAATGATCAAAGCCGGAATAATCAGGTAATAGGCAGGCAGAAACTTGAACTCCTGAGAATAGATCAGGAACTGTAAAACATAGCCGGCAAAGCTAAAATTCATCAGGAAGAAAAACACAATCAAGGTTTTGGAGAATTTGACGTTTAGTAGATCCATCTGCTGAAAGTCATAAGGTGAAATTTTTTGCAGAAACTTGCTGGGTCTGAGTCCAAAATAGAAACCAATGGTTTTCACCACACCGAACAGAATAATCGCCAATAAACTCAGATGAAAAGGCATCAGGTTATAATCTAGAAAAAATGCAGGCATGGTGAAGTCCGTTTTGGTCTTATTCTGAAAGGTAAATTCCACCATCAGAATGCACGGTAATCTCTACTTTTTCAAGTGCTTGACCTTGGCAAGGCCCGGAAATGCATTCACCGCTTTCTACCAGAAACAAGGCGCCATGCGTGGAGCACTCAATAAATTCTTGATCACGATCCAGAAACTGGTTTTCCAGAAATTCCAGCTCGACCTGCAAATGCGGACACAGGTTTTGATAGGCATAGAAGGCGCCATCACGCTGTGTGATAAAAATATTATCTCCATCAGGAAGCTCAAAAGAGCGTGCTTCGCGTTCCGGAACGTCTTCGGTCATGCAAATTTTAAACATTAAGCACATTCCTTTTGAAAGTCTTGTAATAATGCCGCATAGTCTTCAACTGCCAAGCGCGGACCAAATTGTGAAACCACTTGGCTCGAAATGAGAATCGCCAGTTCAGCCGCAGCTTGAAGACCCAAATTAGCATTCAATCCGTACAGGAAAGCTCCGGCAAAAGCATCACCGGCACCGTTGGCATCTACTGCAGTAACTTTGCGACCAGGAACAGTAAAGGTATTCTGATGATCAGAAATGAGTGCACCTTCAGCTGACAATGTAATGACAACGTGTTGACTGATTGCTTTTAATTTAAGTAGGGCTGCCTCAAGATTATCTGTTTCTGTATACATCAGCGCTTCTTGCTGATTACATAGCAGCAAGTCTACGCCATCTGCAATCATTTCATCCAGACCGGCACGGGCATATTGCACCATGGCAGGATCAGATAAAGTTAGAGCAATTTTAACGCCATTAGCACGGGCAATATCACGTGCTTGTTTTACCGCATGACGTGCCGTTTCAGAAGTCGATAAATATCCTTCAAGATATAACCATTTAGCGCTATTTAGTGCGCTGAAATCAATTTGTTGATCAGTCAGTTCAGCCGTAATACCCAGATAAGTATGCATGGTGCGTTCAGAATCAGGACTCACCAGAACCATACAGGTTCCTGTTACACCTTCACTGATCGATTGGGTGGTAGTCTTAATGCCGGCATCATTCAAACCTTTCAGATAGATTTGTCCCAGTTCGTCATTTCCGACACGACAGCCATAAAATGCAGAACCACCGAGCGCAGAAAATGCCACGGTAGTGTTGGCTGCTGAACCGCCTGAAGCCTGACCCTTATAAACCTGAGTCGCTTGAAGATTTTGATAAAGAGTGGCCTGAGTCTCACCATCTGCAAGTTGCATGGTGCCTTTTTGCAAGTGATGTGCAGTTAAAAAGTCATCAGAAACTTTAAATTCTTGGTCAATCAGCGCATTACCAATCGCAAAAAGATCAACAGTTGCCATGTTCAAATATCACATTAAAAATGAAAGTCCTAAGTTTACACGATTGCTTGGGATTGCTGTAGTTTGCTGAATCATTTTCAAATAATTTTCAAAAATGCTGTATTTTGTTCAGGAGCTATCTTTGGTCTAAAAACTGGCTTATTTTTGTGCACTGGTGCGCTGCAGCATTGATTTAAGGATCACATTTTATTTATAAAGAGATATCGCTCCTGGCATGATACTTTAAGTCGCTTGGCAACTGTCATTCTTCACAACAATTTCAAATAGTGTGCGTATATGAATATTAAAATTGTAACAGCCGAACAACTCCCGGATCAGATCGAAACACTGGCAACTCTGGCACGTAAAGAAGGCTATAATTTGGTAGATAAGTTAATAGAAGAATATCGCACCGGGAAAAACTGCTTTAGCCACGCCAATGAATATCTGGTGGTGGCGCATAATGGCAAGAAACTGGTTGCCTGCGGTGGCTTAAACCAGCAATGGGGAGATAACGGCATTGAAGAGCGGATTGGTCGAGTACGCCGTTTCTATGTGCATCCCAAATATCGTCAGCATGGGGTAGGCAAACAGCTTTTGGCTTACCTAGAGCAATTGGCACGTCCGCATTATTCGGCTTTATGCTTACAAACAGATACCCGGCTGGCTGCCAGTTTTTATCAAAAGCAGAATTATGTATTTGTGGAAAACAATCCAAGCTATAACTATTTTAAATATCTGATTTCTTAAGTTTGTGAATACTCATCTAGATGCAGGAAGTAAATTTGATGATTTAATTTTCAAATGATCAAGTTTACTTAATTCGATCAAAATCCTTGGTTTTCAACGTGAATAATTCAGATAACTAAAGCTATAATGCGCTTAGTTATTTTAATTAAAGCATTAGGAGATCGCATGACTGTAGATGTCACTGAAACCATTTCTCAAACTGTACATCCTGCGTTTCAGTTGGTACGTCAACAACATGTTGAAGCTTTAGACATTTTCGTGTCTGAATATAAACATAAAGTGACTGGCGCCACGCATTATCATCTGGCGACCAATCACGACGAAAATGTCTTTCTGGTGGCGTTTCGTACCCAGCCGATGGATTCTAAAGGCGAAGCACATATTCTGGAACATACTGCGCTGTGTGGTTCAGAAAAATTCCCGGTGCGTGATCCATTCTTCCTGATGATTCGCCGTTCACTGAATACCTTCATGAATGCCTTTACTGCGGCGGACTGGACTGCGTATCCATTTGCGACGCAAAACAGCAAAGATTTCCAGAATCTGCTTGAAGTGTATATGGATGCCGCATTTGCTGCGAACCTGAATCCACTGGATTTTGCTCAGGAAGGCATTCGCATTGAATTGGAAAATGGCGAGCCTGTCTATAAAGGCGTGGTTTTTAATGAAATGAAAGGGGCGATGAGTTCGCCTTCAGACCAGCTGTATCACACGCTGGCGCATCATTTATTCCCAAATACGACTTATCACTATAATTCTGGCGGTGATCCCAAAGATATTCCTGATCTAACTTACCAAGAGTTGGTTGATTTCTATAAGTCACATTACCATCCAAGTAATGCAGTCTTCATGACCTTTGGCAATAAAACGGCATTCGAATTGCAAGAGCAGTTTGAAAATTTGGCATTGTCTAAATTTGAAAAAGGTCAGACGCTCTATCCAACACCTGAAACCCGCCTGACTGCACCATTGACGGTTACAGACAGCTATGCGGTTGATGCCGAAGATCTACAGGACAAGACCTATCATGTACTGTCCTGGTTATTGCCAGAAGCCAGTGACATTAAACTGCGTTTGGGCATGCGTTTAGTTGAAGGTATCTTGTTAGAAGATTCAGCATCACCACTGCGTCATTATCTGGAAACTTGTGGTTATGCAGATGCAACAGGTCCATTCATGGGCGTGGATGATTCTAACTTTGAAATGACTTTCTACTGTGCGGTGCAGGGTTCAAATCCTGAGCATGCAGAAGAATTTAAAAATGGTGTATTCAAGGTTCTGGAAGATGTTGCATCTAAACCGGTCGATCAGAACATGGTAGATGCGATCCTGCATCAAATCGAATTGCATCAGCGTGAAATCAATGGAGATGGTACGCCGTATGGTCTGAGCCTGATCCTCAGTGGTTTGGGCAGCGCGATTCATCATCGTGATCCGGTCGAAGTTTGGGATGTGGATTCTGCGATTGCTGCAGTTAAAGAAGAGTTGCAAGATCCGATGTGGCTTTCCAATCTGATCAAAGAGCATCTGCTGGATAACCCACATCGTGTCCAACTGACGCTGGTTCCGGATGCGACTAAATCTGCCAAAGAAGCAGCGGATGAAAAAGCGCGTCTGGCTGAAATTGGCAAGAATCTGACTGAAGAACAAAAAGCTGAAATTATTGCCCAGACTGAAGCATTAAATGTTCGTCAGGACACACCGGATGACTTGAACTTATTGCCGAAAGTCGGTCTGGAAGATGTCCCTGCGGAATTGCAAATTGTTCAAGGCCAGTTACGTGAGATTATTTGTAACCGCATCGATACGCCATTGAACCTGTATCATGCCGGCACCAATGGTATTTATTATCAACAGGTTCTGGTCAATATTCCGGATGAAGTGGTGCAGTCGCCATACTTTAACCTGCTTTCAATCCTGATGGGTGAAGTGGGGGCGGGTGAATATGATTATCTTGAGTTTCAGCAGCTTCAAACAGCGGTAAGTGGCGGTCTAGGCATGGGCGCGTCTTTGCGTTCTAAAGTCGATGACAAAAACAAGATTACTGCCTGGTTGACGTTGACTACCAAATCTTTGGTGAATCATCTCGATGCGATCCGTCTGTTGAAGATTGGTTTTGAACAGCTTCGTTTTGATGAGAAAGACCGTATTGTTGAACTGTTACAACAGCGTAAAACACGCTGGCAGTCACGTATTTCCGGTTCTGGACATAGTTATGCAATGCAAACGGCTTCACGTCAGCATAGTGCATTGGCTTTGCGTGATTATCATAATACCGGTCTTGGCGCATTAAACTGGCTGATCGAACTGGTGTCTAAGATCGAAAAAGATCCGGCTGAATATGATCTGCTGATTGATGAATTAAAACGGATTCATCGGGTCTTATTGCAAGCACCAAAGCAATTCCTGCTAGTGTGTGAAGAACCACAATCTGAGCATCTGATTGAAGAAATTCAGAATGTTTGGGACAAACTTGCGGTGGATTCTGCACCGGTTGCACTGACTCAAGTCGAAAAAGTAACCCATGATCAGCACGAAGCCTGGTTGATTCAAGCCAATGTCCAGTTCTGTGCGGCTGCTTATCCGGCAGTTGAAGTCTCACACCCTGATGCTGCTGCATTGATGGTGCTGGCTGGATATTTGCGTAATGGCTTCCTGCACAGCGCCATCCGTGAAAAAGGCGGTGCTTATGGTGGTGGTGCCAGCTATGACGGCAATGCTTGTTCATTCCGTTTCTATAGCTACCGTGACCCACGTCTGTCAGAAACTTTCCAGGATTTTGATGCCAGTATTCAGTGGTTACTCAACGGGCCGCAACAGCCGCATCAACTGGAAGAAGCCATTTTGGGTCTGATTGCCAGCATGGATAAACCAGGTTCACCGGCGGGTGAAGCGATCACTGCATGTTATGCCTATTTGCATCAACGTACACCAGCGTTCCGTAAAAAATTACGTGAACGTTTATTGAATGTCACACTGGATGATTTGCAGCGTGTTGCACAGACCTATCTGGTTGAGCAGCAGGCGACGAAAGCCGTTGTAGCGCCAGTGGCAAAACGTGAAACGCTGGAGCAGCTTGGTTTTGTAATTCAACAAGTTCTATAAATAAAAAAAAGAGGATAAGGGATGGCGCTTAATTCGTTTAAGCGCTCAACTCTACAGCTGAGCGTTTTGCTGGGCTGTGCAGTTGGGACGCAAGTGAATGCGGAAGAAACAGTAGTCAACAGTCCCACACCGGCAACGGCTGAAGCCTGTGCTGCACTGGAAATTAGTGCAGAGCGTCTGGCCTGTTATGATACTTTATTTAAAATCCCGGTCACCGATAAGCCTGCAATCGTTTCTGAACGTCGTGCAGCAGCAGAAATTGCGCCTGAACCCGATAATTTAAAAGCGAAAATTGGTCAAACTGTTTCCAATATTTATGCTTCTGAAGGATCAAAGCTGACGCCGAATCTGTCTTTGCTGGATAGCCGCTGGGAACTCTCTCCGGAAAGTAAATTAGGCACCTGGAACATTCGTTCTTATCAGCCGGTGTATTTGATGCCAGGTTTCTGGACATCAAAGAAAAATGAATTCCCTCAAAGTGAAAATCCAGAAAACACGGTGAAAGAAGACCAAAATCTCACTTCAACTGAAACTAAGTTCCAGTTATCTTTAAAGACCAAGGCAGTTGAAAATATTTTGGGAGATAATGGTGATCTGTGGCTTGGTTATACCCAGTCTTCGCGTTGGCAGGTGTATAACTCGGAAGAATCACGTCCATTTCGTGAAACCAATTATGAACCAGAAGCTAGTTTTGTTTTGCGTACCAATTATGACCTGTTAGGTCTTAACTGGCGCATGTTAGGCCTGACTTTCAACCATCAGTCCAATGGCCGCTCTGATCCGCTATCGCGCAGTTGGAACCGGGTGATGCTGAATTTTGGTTTTGAAAAAGACAATTTTGCCCTGATGGTTCGTCCTTGGTATCGCTTTGAAGAGAAGCGAGAAGACGATAACAATCCCGAGATCAAAAACTATATCGGACGCGGAGACATGACTGCATTTTATCGATATAACGAGCATGATTTTTCATTAATGCTGCGTCATACTTTAAAAGGTGGAGATGATAACCGTGGTGCAGTACAATTTGACTGGTCATTCCCGATTAGTGGACGTTTGCGAGGTCAATTCCAGCTTTTTGACGGCTATGGCGAAAGTCTGATTGATTATAATCACCGTGCCACTTATGTGGGATTAGGGATTTCCCTGATGAACTGGTTCTAAGATTCCAGGTTTAATCATCCTAGGATTAAACAAAAAAACCATGCTGCGGCATGGTTTTTTATAACTAAACTTAGCCAATCTGGATTTCTGAAGGAGGATGTTTTATACGGCTCTTTTTCGGAGTTGCAATGAAATAAGCAAGTGTCAGTGGCCCTAGTCGACCTGCAAACATTAATAACATCAGAATGATCAAACTGGCCGGTTGTAAGTCTTCAGTAACACCCCGGGACAAGCCGACGGTACATGCCGCCGAAACAGCCTCAAACAGCAGGTCCAGAAAATCAAGATCAGGTTCCAGAATTAATAGGCTCATAAAGCCCATTATGATGAGTGCAGCAGTAATGCACACCACGGCCAAGGCTTTAAATGTGGTTTTCTCCGGAATAGAATGATTAAACACCCGGATTTCATCTTCGCGTCTTAAAAAACTGATCACGCTTATTACCACAATAATAAACGTTCCGACCTTGATGCCGCCTGCAGTACTTAAGGAGCCGCCCCCGATAAACATGAGCAGCATGGTAACGAGACTGGATGCATCGCTCATTTGTTCCATTGGCAAGCTATTAAAACCCGAAGAGCGGGGAACCGTGGCATGGAACCAGGCATTTACGGCCTGATCGCCTAAACTCATCAGGCCCAAAGTTTGCGGATTAGAGGCCTCCAATAGCCAGAGTACGATAAACGCACTTAAGTTAAGACCCAGAATAGTAGAGAGGATCAGCTTGCTGTTAGTACTTAACTTGCGCCAGCGCTTGTTTTTTTTAACATCCATCAACACTAAAAAGCCAATACCCCCAATGATATACAACATACTGATAGTAAAAGTAATTAAATACTGGCCGGAAAAACTCATCAAGCTGTTGGGGAAAAGTGAAAATCCACCATTATTAAAAGCTGAGACGCTATAAAAGGCTGCATAAAATAATGCATCGCTGAACTGATATTCTTTGAGCCACGCCAAAGTCAGAATCAGTGTGCCGATTGCTTCAAAGAACAGGGAATATAAAAACACGGCTTTGATGGTAAAGCTGACTTTTTTCAGACTGGTTTGTCCGATCGACTCCTGTGCCATGACTTGCTGTTTTAGTCCCATTTTGGGTGCCAGACTCATCACTGCCAGAATGGCAAAAGTCATAAAACCCAAACCACCGCATTGCAACAAAAACATAATCACGATCTGCCCGAATACCGTATATGCCTCACCGACATTCACCACCGATAGTCCGGTAATGGTCACAGCAGAAGTTGCTGTAAATATCGCTTCTAGCCAGCTGATTTCCCCATGATGTGCAATGGGCAGCATCAGCAGCAATGAGCCGATTAGAATTAATCCAATAAAACCCAAAGCCAGTAAGCTCGGAGGACTGAGGTTAATCGTCCTGTGTTGCTTTAAGTCAGAACTATTCATAGATGTTTAAAATATTTAGCAAGACGGCGCAAAGGTTCCAGTAATCCTTCAACCAGTAAAATATCGCCTTCTTGAAGAATCTGATTAGCATCTACGTGATATTGCAATGTAGATCCGCGTTTATGTAATAAGGTGGTGATTTCAGGCGCATGCTTCATCAACTGATTCAGTGGCGTACCATGATGATCCGCATGAATTTCAATTTTGACAATGTAATGATCATCCTCAAGCGCCATATAGCGACTGACCATCGGATAGCTTAAAGACTGGGCCACCCGAACACCCATGTCTTCTTCAGGATGAATGATTTTTTCGACATTGAGATGGGTCAGAATCATGTGATGGGATTTGGATTTGGCCTTCACCCAGATTTTCTTCACGCCCATATTTTTTAAGTGCAATACACATAGAATGCTGGCCTCAATATCCTCTCCAATCGCAACGACAACGGCATCACAGCGCTGAATGTTCAGCTCATCCAGTACATGCTCATCGGTTGCATCGGCAATCACGGCATGGGTCAGTTGATCGGAAATATTTTCGACATATTTTTTATTCAGATCGATCCCGATCACTTCATGCTTCAGACTGATGAGCTGTGTGGCCACGGTTGCACCGAAACTGCCAAGCCCGATGACTGCAAATAATGCCATGGATTGTCCTTCGTTATCTTTATGTCATTCGTTATATCCGCTATGGTAATGAGAAGGCGATTCCTCAGCTATAGTTTTTAAGTAAAAATAGTACAGATCTTTGAAGTATTTACACTTCTTTCATATGAAGTACAGATTGAAAATTTGGACAGTCAGACATAACCTGACGATGTGTATATAAGGTTCCATAGCTGTTTTGGATGATGTATTCGAATTCATGATGATCATCCTTCATGATATTGAGTGTGGCTTGGCGTTTGAGTCGAGGATAAGTTTTTAGATCGTCGATTGAGGCACAAGAAAAGCTTTTTACAAAAGCTGAAATTTTAGGATCTAATTTCACTTCTTTATAATGATCTAGGAAAATATAAACAACGAATTTGGGATATTGGTTG
>NZ_JBAPXX010000096.1:0-20321 GCF_049284435.1 Acinetobacter sp.
GATAAATTCCTTAAAGCATTCCTTACTGAAGCATTAAAGGGTGAATCTTTAAAAGGTGGATTAACTTCACTTCAGATACTTCAAGCAGATCTGCGTGATACACAAGTTAAAAGGGAATGGAATAATATTGATATTTTGCTCCTCTCACCAAAAAATAATTTTGCATTTGTGATTGAAAATAAATTTAAATCAAAGCAGTACAAAGGTCAGCTAAAACAATATATCGATAAAATTAAAAACATTTATAAGGATGATTATCCTGATCTCATAATCAAAGGTATTTTTCTAACACTACATAATGAAGAACCTGAAGATCTCTCATATGCGACAATTGGTTATGATAATATCTGTGAAATTTTACCTAGTATCTTAGATATCCAAAATACATCAACTTCGCTTCAAGTTAAAACGTTTATCGAGCATTATATTGATACATTAAAAGAGGCTACAGGCATGAGTGAACATGCGAAAGAAATGGAAAGGATTGCGAAATCATTATATCGACAGCACCAAAAATTAATTGATTTTATTTGGGAACATGGTAGCTCGAACGAATTTAATTTAGCTCTCGACGAACTGCTTGGTGAAAACTGGGAAGATAAAAACAAATTAACCATTAAAAATATTGAAATTACTGAGTTCTGGAGCAACGGAAATCTTTTTTGTTTTTTACCACTTTCATGGTTAAAGATACTAAAAAACTGCAATAGCTCTTGGGATGGATGTGAAAACTGGTGGAATACATATCCATTGATTTGTTGGATTGAACTCAGAAATGGTGAAAATACTAGTGGAACACTCCGTCTTTTCGCAGAGGTTGGACCTTTAAACAATTATGAAGACCGTTTAAGTATGATCAACTCTTTAAAAAAAATATCTGAGAACGAAAAACTTAGTCAAATATCGTTCCAAAAAACTGCAACCGATCACGGTTCAAAATACTCCAAGTTTTTCAAAGGAAATACTATTAAGATTGATGATGTCCAAGATATTGATGAAATCTCAAGAAAAGTTTCAAAACTATTTGAAAACTTTGAATTATGTTTCGATAAAATTGCAATTGCATTGAAACACTTCAAACAAGATAGATATTCTACATAGCCACACCCCCCAAAATTTTATACAATAGTGCATCATTTTCCATGGTGCTGCTTTATGACCGCTTGGACTGCTCACGTCACTGTCGCGACCGTCGTTGAAAAAGACGGAAAATTCCTGTTTGTAGAAGAACATACAGAAGGTGTGACACACACAGTATTTAATCAGCCAGCAGGTCATGTAGAATGCGGTGAAACCATTGTCGAGGCCGCAATTCGTGAAACCATGGAAGAAACCGGACATACGGTTGAAGTAACCCATCTATTAGGGATGTATACCTATACCCCGCCGATGTTCCCGGATCGTACTTATTTTCGTTTCTGCTTTTTAGCCAAATCGATTGCCTACGACCCAAATGCCACTTTAGATACAGACATTGTCGGTGCAGTCTGGATGACTTTAGATGAGCTGCAAGAGTCGGCTCGTGCGCGTAGCCCATTAGTGATTAAAGCCATTCAAGATGCCCTGTCAGGTCAAAAATATCCTTTATCGCTCATTTACGAGCACCAAAACTCTCCCTTAATTTCAAATTTGGATGCCTAATCCTATGCAACAACGTGTCATCGTCGGAATGTCAGGTGGTGTAGATTCATCTGTTTCTGCTGCCCTTTTACTTCAACAAGGTTATCAGGTTGAAGGTCTTTTCATGAAAAACTGGGAAGAAGATGACGGCACAGAATATTGCACGGCGATGGATGACCTTGCCGATGCTCAGGCCGTTTGCGACAAAATTGGCATTAAACTGCATACTGCAAACTTTGCCATGGAATATTGGGATCGCGTATTCGAACATTTCTTGGCGGAATATGCGGCTGGCCGTACGCCTAACCCAGACATTTTATGTAATAAAGAAATTAAATTCCGTGCCTTTTTGGATCACGCAGTGAATCTGGGTGCAGACGTTATTGCCACAGGCCATTACTGCCGTCGTGGTGAAACCATGACCAATTCACGTGGTGAAGAATATGCACCGCTACTTCGTGGCGTAGATAACAACAAAGACCAGACTTACTTCCTGCATGCCGTTCATGGTCGTGAAATTAACAAGACCCTGTTCCCTGTCGGTGAAATTGAAAAGCCACAAGTCCGTAAAATTGCAGAAGAATTGGATCTGGTCACGGCCAAGAAAAAAGATTCGACTGGCATCTGTTTTATTGGTGAACGCCGATTTAATGACTTTTTAAAGCAATATTTACCTGCTCAACCGGGAAAAATCGTACTGGAAGACGGTAAAGAGGTTGGTGATCATCACGGCTTAATGTACTATACGCTCGGTCAACGCGGTGGCATTGGTATTGGTGGTATGAAAGGCGTTGCTGAAGGTGCCTGGTTCGTATTGCATAAAGATATCGAAGGCAATCGTCTGGTGGTCGGTCAAGGCCATGAACACCCACTCATGCAAAGCACCATGCTTTGGAGTGAGGCGATTGACTGGGTTGCAGGTGAGCAGGATATTCCTGAAACAGGTTTCCGCTGTACTGCCAAAACCCGTTACCGTCAGACTGATCAAGCATGTACTGTGTATCAAGATTCAGAATCACCGAATGGTGTTCGTGTTGAGTTTGATGAACCTCAACGTGCAGTGACCCCGGGTCAAAGCGTGGTGTTCTATTCAGGTGAAGTTTGTTTAGGGGGTGGTGTGATTCATCATACCAATGCGCCTAAACCTGATTTTATAAAAGGATGAATTCGGCATGACGGAGTTACCATTTCAACCAGCCACAACGTTGAATACTCGTCAAAATCGTGCTTTGGCATTAGCGGGTGTGTTTCAGGCCACCCAGCTGACCCATATGACCGCATTGACGGGTCAGCAAAGCATTGGTGAAAGTGGTAACTTTTATTTTGAACAGTTGATTAGAGCCAGTCTTAATATCCGTCCCGGCAGCAATCAGAATGCCCAGACCCTGGACTTTTTTAATCAGCTGGCCGATATTTCCTTAGGTTTGAAAACATTAGAAAGCAGCATTATTCAACCCTTCAATACTTCTCCAAAATCCAGAATTCCAAAACTTTCCAGTACCAAACTTCCCATGAGCTATGCGATGGCACTTCTTCAGTTAGAAAAGAAGGTCTATAGCAACCCCAAATTTGTTGAAATTATTGAACAGTCCCAACAGAAAATTCTCAGACAGCTCTCCTTCTTCGATAATAATTACCTGCACCCCAGCATCATTGCCAATCTCGCTCAAACCTATGTCGATACGGCCGGACAGATTAATCCGCGCATTATGGTGCGTGGTAATGCCGAAGCCTTTAAAGATGCTGGACATACCAACCGCATTCGTGCGTCCTTATTTACCGGTTTGCAAATGGCGCACCTGTGGCGACAGCTCGGTGGCAGCTCTTGGGGCATGGTATTTGGCAAACGCAAGTTGCTACAAGATATTCAGAATCTAGCGCGTTTACAGTTTCAGGTGGTTTAACTGATGCTGCACGTGTTTCGTTTTACGTTTAATTCCAAAATCTAAGGAATCGATATGAACGCTTTAACTGCACTTTCTCCATTAGATGGACGTTACGCGAGCAAATGTGATGCTCTACGTCCCTTTCTTTCTGAGTTTGGTTTAATCCATGCTCGTGTGACTGTTGAAGTGCGTTGGTTACAAGCGCTTGCAAACCAACCGGAAATTACTGAAGTACCGGCGTTTTCAGGCGAAACTAATGCAGCGCTTGATGCGATTGTGAGCGATTTTTCTGAAGATGATGCCAATCGTATCAAAGAGATCGAACGCACCACCAACCACGACGTTAAAGCGGTTGAGTATTTCCTGAAAGAAAAAATCGCCAATATCGATGAATTGAAAAATGCGGGTGAATTCATTCACTTTGCATGTACGTCTGAAGATATTAACAACCTATCACATGCCCTCATGTTGAAGAGTGGTCGTGATGTACTGGTTGCATCTATGCAGCAAATCATTGATTCAATCGTTGCGCTTTCTGAAAAGCATGCAGACCAGCCAATGCTGTCTCGTACACATGGTCAAACTGCCAGCCCGACGACTTTGGGTAAAGAAATGGCGAACGTGGCTTACCGCCTTGCACGTCAAATCAAACAGTTCAAAAATGTTGAGCTACTGGGTAAAATCAATGGTGCAGTCGGCAACTACAATGCGCACTACTCTGCTTACCCAGACATCAACTGGCCTGCGCATTCACAAGCATTTGTCGAATCTTTGGGTCTAGACTTCAACCCGTACACCACGCAAATCGAGCCACATGACTATATGGCAGAATTGTTTGATGCGCTGCGTCGTTTCAACACCATTCTGATCGACTTTAACCGTGATGTTTGGGGCTATATCTCTCTTGGTTTCTTCAAGCAAAAACTGAAAGAAGGTGAAGTCGGTTCTTCAACCATGCCGCACAAAGTCAACCCGATTGACTTCGAAAACTCTGAAGGTAACTTGGGTATTGCAAACGCGGTACTTGCACACCTTGGCGAAAAACTGCCAGTTTCACGCTGGCAGCGTGACCTGACTGACTCTACTGTGCTTCGTAACATGGGTGTTGGTTTTGCGCAAAGCTTAATTGCTTTTGAAGCTTGCTCTAAAGGTATTGGCAAACTTGAGTTGAACGCTGCACGTATCAATGAAGATTTAGACAATGCGCAAGAAGTATTGGCTGAACCAATTCAAACTGTGATGCGTCGTTACAACGTTGAAAAACCATACGAAAAACTAAAAGCCCTGACTCGTGGTCAAGCCATGACTCGCGATATGATGGTTGATTTCGTAAACGGTAACGAGTTAGAAGCTGTTCCCGCTGCTGACCGTGCACGTTTAGCGGAAATGACCCCTGCATCATATACAGGTAATGCTGCTGACCAGGCCAAACAAGTGGCTGAGCTGATTGCTAAAATCTAATTTGCAATAAGACGAAAAGGCGAAGCTCAGGCTTCGCCTTTTTATTTATAATGTGTTTTATTTTAAAAAAGATATTTCATAATAACGACATGATTGATCATCGACTTTCCGCCAAACATTACGCAAGCCTGGGCATTTTAATTCTGGCGATTTTGCTTGCCAGTATTCGTCCTTTAGAACTGGAAGCTTATCTCTTACATCAGGCAGGCACAGTCTTCATGATCATCATGCTGCTCATCTGCCTGTATAAAATAGGGCTGAATTTTTTAAGTTTTAATTTATATATTCTTTTTCTGATTGTTCATGTGATTGCTGCGCACTATCTGTATTCTTATGTGCCCTATAACCAGTGGATTGAACAGATTTTTGACTTTAATCTGAATGAAGCGATGCACTGGTCACGCAATATGTTCGACCGATTTGTTCATCTGGCCTACGGATTATTACTTTATCCAATTTTCCATCGCTTGTTTCAGGTCTGGTTACCGCAGCAAAAACCTGTCGTCATTTTCTTGCTCGTGCTTCAGTTTGTGGTGGCCAGCAGCATGCTCTATGAATGGCTGGAATGGCTGATTGCCATTGGTTTATCTCCTGAGGAAGCTGAAAACTATAATGGACAACAAGGGGATATGTGGGATGCGCACAAAGACGTCTTGCTTGCTACGATTGGCGCGGTGATAACAGGCGGTCTGCAGTTGATATCGACCAATAAAAAAGCCCACCGAAGTGAGCTTTAAAATTCATTCAAGATTAATTGAATTAAAGTTTTGGATCACGCATTTAATTACATGCATATTTTTCACTTATAAAAGTGGGCAATATCGCATCCAATCATCTTTCATTTTTTGCAGTTCATTCCCCGTCAACATCTCACTGTAATAAATGAAATAGATTGCATCAGGATATTGAATCTCATGGCGGAACATCATGCCACGCAGTGACACAGATAACTCCTCAGGAAAATCATCCTCTAAATAGAGTTCTTCAAATTCATAATTAAAATAACAGTTTTGCGTTGCAAGATATGCTTCAGCTATAGCCATGTTTCTGCTCTAACAATAAAATATGCTTTATTTTATCTGATTAGTTTCAGCGATGGTTTACATTTCATTCGGTTCAATCCATTGAACAAACTTAGATTCTGACAAATGTGGATATTTGAACTTATCTAGATATTCAAAGCAGGCCTTTTGGCCTTGAGGAATTTTATCCAGATGCTTATCGAAGAATAAATGCCGACTATATTGAGCGCCATCAAAGCGAATACTCACACGTTCAAATTCGTTACCACCTCGAACTTTATGCATCTGATAAAACTGCACAACACCACATTCCTTCGATGGAATAACAGGTGGATCATTGGGCTTTAGAAAGCTATACAGCAGAAAGATACAAACGCCGGGTAGAAAACTCAGCCAAAACAAAACCTTCTTAGAATCATCCTGAGTTAATTTTGCTTCAGAATAAAGCATACATAACATCGGAATAAATACGATACTAAAAAACCCAAGCAACAAAATAAACGTGAGCATATGAGCCTAGACTCAATCAAAGTGCTTCACTTATATCATAATAATATGATTTCAAAAATAAAAAAGCCCACCGAAGTGAGCTTTAAAATTCATTCAAGATTAATTGAATTAAAGTTTTGGATCACGCATTTGCACCAGATTTGCATTGGCTTTACTTAAGCTTTCCATGACTTTATTCATGACAGTAGGTACGAGTGAATCAGCAATTTGCGCTGCTTGCAGGCCCAGCTTTTCACCCAAACTTGGTTTCTTGCGGGTCTGGATAGAATAGATATCATGTTGGGTCAACAAGTTGAGTAGGTATTCATCTGAGGTTTGCAGTTTATCCACCAGATTTAGATCCAAAGCATCCCGACCATACCAATGCTCACCGGTTGCCACTTTTTCAATATTCAGCTGCGGACGATACTTCTCAACGAAATGTTTGAATAAAGCATGGGTTTGCTGTAATTCTTCTTCAAACTTGGCCTTACCCTCTTCAGTATTTTCACCAAACATGGTCACGGTACGTTTGTACTGACCTGCGGTATAGAGTTCAAAGTCGATTTTATTGTCTTTCAGCAGACGGTTAAAATTGGGTACTTGAGCAACTACACCAATTGAACCGACAATCGCGAATGGTGCAGAAATAACTTCATTAGCAATACACGCCATCATATAACCGCCACTGGCCGCCACTTTATCGACACAGATAGTTAAATGGAAACCTGCCTCACGTAAACGTACCAGTTGAGCTGCTGCAAGTCCATAACCATGTACCATGCCGCCCGGACTTTCCAGACGCACCACCACACGGTCACGGCCGGCTTTAGCTGTAGCCAGAATCAAAGTGATTTCTTCACGCAAGCCTTCTACTGCAGAAGCCGCCATATCGCCTTTAAAATCGAGTACATAGATTTTTTGATTGGTTTTCTTACGCGCACGCGCTTCTTTTGACAGTTGTTGCGACAACTGTAAGAGTTCCAGTTTAGAGCCAGTAGTTTGCGCTATTTTTTTTCGTTGTTCATTGATACGCGCATTGAGATGACTAATACGGATTTCAGCGGACAGTTTCGGAGTATGAAATAACATAAAAAATCTATTCTCTATTTAATTCGGATTTATTCCTTTAGATTAGGTCAATTTCGGTTTTTTTCAACTTTATTTCGAGAATTATTACGATTATCACCATCTGTTTCACCTATAAAAAAAGAGCCTTGCGGCTCTTATTTTATATAGTGGATTAACCAAAACGCCCTGTAATATAAGCTTCAGTCAACTGATGATCCGGCTGGGTAAAGACTTTCTCGGTCGAGTTGACTTCAATCAGATCCCCCAGATGGAAATAAGCGGTACGATCCGATACACGCGCAGCCTGTTGCATGGAGTGAGTTACAATCGCGATGGTATATTGCGTAGATAGCTCAGAAATCAGTTCTTCCACTTTGGCAGTTGCAATGGGATCAAGTGCCGAACACGGTTCATCCATCAGGATCACTTCCGGACTGACTGCAATGGTACGCGCGATACACAGACGTTGCTGCTGACCACCCGATAAACCTGTTCCCGGCTGGTTTAAACGATCTTTCACTTCTTCCCACAAACCAGCTTTACGCAAGCTGCCTTCTACAATTTCTTCAAGATCATACTTGTCACGTGCCAAACCATGCAGCTTTGGACCATAGGAGACATTATCGAAGATTGATTTCGGGAATGGGTTCGGCTTCTGGAAAACCATACCAACCTGTGCACGTAGCAAGACCACATCCAGGTTTGGATCATAAATATCCTGATTATCCAGCATCACTTTACCGGTTACACGGCAGCTATCAATGGTATCGTTCATGCGGTTTAAGGTACGCAAAAAGGTCGATTTACCACAGCCTGATGGCCCAATAAAAGCAATCACTTCATTTTCATAAATGTTCAGGTCAATGCCTTTAATCGCTTCCGCTTCACCATAGTACACATGCACATCAGAAGTACTAAGTTTCACATTCGTCGACTTCGCATCTTTTTTGCTGCTGCTTTGCGTATCGAACTGGGAAACAAACGGAGTTGCTGGCTTTTGTGTCGCCTCATCCGAGGTGAATTGTGTCTGTTGTGGATTCACGATTTGATCCTTTTCTAAGGAATTTTGAATAACAGTTGTGTTCATGATTCTGCCCCTATTACCAACGGACTTCAAATTTCTTACGTAACCAGATGGCCAAGCTGTTCAAGCTGATCATCATGGCCAGAAGTACAATAATTGCTGCTGCAGTACGCCCTTCAAAGAAGTTACGCAATTCATTGCCTTGCCATAAGAAAATTTGTACAGGTAAAGCCGTTGATTGGTCAAATGGTGTGGCTGGAACGCTGGCAACAAAAGCACTCATCCCGATTAATAATAATGGTGCGGTTTCACCCAAAGCTTGTGCAACTCCAATGATTGCGCCCGTCAAAATACCCGGTAAAGCCAAAGGCAAGACATGATGGAATACTGTCTGGATGCGGGAAGCACCCAAGCCCAAAGCTGCCTGACGAATCGAAGGTGGAACCGCTTTAAGTGATGCACGTGTGGTAATGATCACGGTTGGCAAGGTCATCAGACTCAGTACCAGACCACCCACCAATGGTGCTGAGAGTGGCAAATGCATCCAGCCAATGAAGATCGCTGCACCCAATAGACCGAAGACAATCGATGGTACGGCTGCCAGGTTGTTGATATTGACTTCAACTACATCGGTAATCCAGTTTTTCGGTGCAAACTCTTCCAGATAGATCGCGGAGGCTACCCCGATTGGAATCGAGATAAAGATCACGATCATCATCATGAACAGCGAGCCCATGAAGGCACCTGCCAAGCCTGAAGTTGCCGGTGAGCTGCGTGAGTCAGGACTAGTGAAAATATTGGTATTAAAACTGTTTTCGATTACACCAGCGGCTTTCATGTCGTCCGCCACCTGACGTACTTCAGGACTGAGCTGCTGCTGTTCATCTGGAAGATCACGGTCAATATTTCCTGCCAGCCAGACATCGACATTGGCATCCGCCAGAATTTTCACTTCCTTGCTTTGACCGACCAGACTCGGATCATTCATGACCATGTCTCGCAAGCGGTACGCCTCAGAACTGGTATATAAATAACCCAGTTCATCACGCTGGCTTTCCAGCTTGCTGTCTTTGGCGATCATGCCATTGATAATCAGCGCATCCCAATCCACCATTCCGACTTCAGTTTGCCACGCGATAAAGCGATCTTCAAACTGTGCTGGAGATTCTCCTGCAGCTGGCTTTGGTTTTGGACCAATATCCACAATGGCAGGATCGAAATGAATCGGCAAACTCATGCTGCTTTGCCAGAATGCAGGCAAACCTTTGGATAAAATACTACCGAACAGCAATACCACAAAGAACAGACCTGCCAGTACCGCAGAGAAACCAAATAGACGAAAGGTTTTTTCTTTACGATGACGTCGTGCCAAAGAGCTTTGAATGGTCTTCTTACGCTTTTCACGCAGCTCGGCGGCGATGGATGGATCAATACGCTGATCCACAGGCGTTGTATTTGAAGTACTCATTAGTCGTATTGCTCACGATATTTACGCACGATGATCAGTGCAACAATGTTCAAACCCAGGGTAATGACGAATAGCGTCAGTCCTAGCGCAAAGGCTACCAGTGCTTGTGGACTAGCAAAATCAGTATCGCCAGTTAACTGATTGACGATGGTAATCGTGACCGTGGATACTGCTTCAAGCGGGTTGGCATGCAACTGCGGACTGTTCCCGGCTGCAAGAACCACAATCATGGTTTCACCAATCGCACGTGACGCCGCCAACAGGAACGCACCGATAATACCTGGTAGGGCTGCGGGTAAAACCACCTGACGAATCGTTTCAGATTTGGTCGCCCCCAAGCCCAAAGAGCCGTCACGTAAGGCACGCGGCACCTGAGTGATGATGTCGTCTGACAAAGAAGATACGAACGGAATAATCATGATACCCATCACCAGACCGGCGGTCAGCGCGCTGGTGGCATTAATTTCGAGTCCGACCAGAGCACCCATACTTTTAAGGAATGGACCGATGATCATCAAGGCAAAGACACCATAGACAATCGTAGGAATACCTGCCAAAACTTCAATCGTGGGTTTTGCCCAAGAGCGGAATCGCGGGGAAGCATATTCTGCCAGATAGATCGCAATCATCAGGCCAACCGGAACTGCAACTAAAAGTGCGATCCCGCTGACCATGAGCGTACCCCATAGCAGAGGCAATAAACCATAACTGCCTTCAGCACTGCCAGAAGTGCTAAACCCCGGGTTCCATTCGGTACCAAAAAAGAAATCCAGTGGACTGACGAAGCTGAAGAAACGCATCGCCTCGCCAAACATCGACATCACAATCCCGAGAGTGGTCAGAATCGCCACACCTGAACACAATGCCAAGCCGATATTAATCATTTTTTCGACTTGGTTACGCGCACGGAATTCCTGGCTAATATGTTTCTTGGCCCAGACCAGACCGGCCAGTGCAGCTGAAATCACCACTGCCAATTTGGCAAACGTACCAATGGTCGAGAATTTCGCCAGCTGTTCTGCGGCTGCGACTTCATAGGCTGCAGGTGTATCACTAACCCCAAAACCTGAGGCGAGTGCCTGAACGCGATCAATCACAACGCTCAAACTTGCCGGATCTAGACTGGCCGAAACATTTTCTGGCAAATGGTTGAGTACCACCTGCTCCAGAAAAGTGGGTTCCACCATATTCCAAACAATCAAAATTAAAAACGCAGGGATACCACACCATAGTGCAACCAGGGCACCATAATATCCGGGACGCGAGTGTAAGTTTGCAGAATTGCTTCCCTTACCTGCTAAGCTACGGCTTTTACTTAATCCGATTTGATAGGCTATGGCCATGATGGCCAATAACACACCTATAAGTAGCAGATTCATGTATTCTCCACTGTTTTTTCAATTTTCATGGTTTGAAAAAACTTGTTTATCGCAAAAAGCCGATGGTAGGTTGACCCTACCACCAGCGTTTTCAAAATCATTTATTACTTCACTACAACCGCTTTACCAGCCTTGAAATTTGCCAGAACTGCTGCACGTTCTTTATCCGACATTGAAATCAAACCTGCTTTTTCCAGCTTAGAGCCTTTGCCAGATACTTTCTTGTTCAGGAAGTATTCTGTGAACTGCGGTAAGCCTTTGATCGATTTCAAGTGCTCGCCTTTCACGTAGAAGAACAATGGGCGTGATACCGGATAAGCACCATTCAAGATGGTCTTTTCAGAAGGCGCTACATTGTTCACCGTAGCAACACGTAGACGGTCACGGTTCTGGTCATAGAAACCTAGGCCAAACACACCTACCGCACTTGGAGAAGTCTTCAAACGTGCCAATGTTTCGGTATAGTCACCGGCAATCTCAACCACACGGCCATCTTTACGGAATGTCGTACAAGCTTTTTTCTTGGCATCTTTGTCTAAAGACTTAATTGCAGCGTACGTTTCACAACCTGCATCCACCATTTTCTCCTGGAAGACTTCGCGCGTACCATGATTCGACGCAGGAATTACCAGGGTGATTGGTTCATTTGGAAGTGCTTTGTCAATTTGGTTCCAACGCGTGTACGGGTTAGCGACCATTTTGCCATTTGATGGAAGTTGTGCAGCAAGTGCAGCGAAGACATGTTGTGGACGCAGTTTATAAGCCGCTTTGTTAGCATTCGATGCAAATACAATACCGTCATAACCAATTTTGATTTCTAGGACTTGGTTAACGCCATTCTTTTTACATTCTGCCAGCTCTGTACTCTTGATTTGACGCGAAGAGTTTGCGATATCAATCGTGTTATCACCCACGCCATTACAGAACTGCTTTAAACCACCTGAAGAACCGCCTGAACCGACTACTGGTGTTTTAAACTGTGGAAAAGTATTACCGAATTCTTCCGCCACGATACTGGCATATGGAAGTACAGTTGAAGAACCTGCAATTTGAATGGTGTCACGAGCTGCGTGCGCAGTCGTTACAGCAGCTGCCCCGGTTACTGCTAATGCTAAAGCTATATTTGTAAAGCGCATTCTAGTATCTCTCTCATTTATGCAAATTTGGAGTACACCACTTTTTATTCAGTTTTGTACTTCTTTCGATACCTGCATTTTGATTTTAGAATATGACAGATAAGTTACAGCTTTATTACGATTTAGTGATTTTTAGTCTAGCGGTTTTTTCTTGATTAAATTTTTATGGATTTCAATGATTAAGTTCTTTATGTCATCCAGTTGAATAAAAAAATTTAGACCAATGACATGTAACAATTTTTATAAACCCGAACTCCAGATAAATCCTGCTCCCCAGTTTTACATAAGGCTATGACAAATTAATAACAGGCTAAACGGGATTCAGATCTTCCGTGTTTTTGTTGTGAATTTCGATCTGGGAAATGACCTTTTTTTGTTTTTTAAGCCCACAAAAAAAGGAGATCTTTCGATCTCCTTTTTATTTAAATACAGAATTTCAATCTAACTACATACAAAAATACTATGCATCTACCTGAACCTGTGGAATACGATATTTAATCAGGAATACGCAGCAAAGAGCTAATACTAAAGGTACGCCGAGCGCATAAAAATAACCTGAAACACCATATTGCGTGAGTACAATTCCGCCAATGGCTGATCCTAAAATTGCACCCATACGTCCCATTCCAATTGCCCATCCTGTTGCAGTTGCGCGAACTTGAGTTGGATATGCCGCTACCACCAAGTAATTCAAAGCCAATTGCTGACCACCAATTCCAAATCCTGCCAATGCAATCAAAGCGAAGATATAGCCCCACTGATTACTTTCAATAAATAAACCTAAACCGGCGACGATCACCAATCCTGTAATTAGCATAAAAGTGAGAATTTTAGCTGTATTTAATTTAGGTAGCCAATAAGCTAATGGCAAGGCAAATAAGATAAAGGCAGCATTTACTGTAACGGATGCATAAGGCGCATTTTCCGGTGCCAATCCTGCCTGTTTCAATACAGTCGGCAACCACGATAACAACATGAACCACGCAATCCAGTTAAAGAAATAAGTACCCCATACGCCAATGGTAGTACGAGCCAAATTATTTTGAAACAAGATCGCCAACTTGGCTTTTTGTTGTTGTGTCTTATTTGGCTGAAGTAGGTCTTTAGCTTTAATCTCGCCAATCCCCGGAGAAATTTTATTGAGAATTTTTTGAATTGAACTCAAAGAGGAACTTTTATTGTTTTGCGCTAAATATTCCAAAGATTCAGGCAACAAAAAATACATGACAAACAGTAATAGCAGCGGGAATCCACCGCCAATCAAATAAATCCCTTGCCAACCTAGCACTGGCAAAATCTTGACAGCCAGTAAACCACCTAACATCGCCCCTGCTGGCAAGGCTAACAACACGCCTGTGGTAACTGTGCCTTTGAAACGTTGCGGAGAATATTCGGAAGCCAATGCAAGCAACACAGGTGTCGCTCCACCCATCCCCAATCCAGCAATAAATCTCAATACTAATATTTGATCAACATTCGTCGCATACGCAATAAACATAGTTGCTAGAGAAAAAATGGCCGTACATATGATTAATGTTTTTCGACGTCCTATTTATCCCCTACTAGCCCTAAGAGCATTGCACCTATCGTCATTCCGACGATACCTGCAGTTAAAATCGGTGCTAATGCGCCTGTTTCTAAATCAAAGTGTACTAGCAAGGCTAGTGCAGTAAATGCAACAGCTTGGGTATCAAAACCATCAAAGAATGCAATCAGAAAACAAAGTGCAATGACCATCTACTGATATTTAGAAATTCCTTGATCAATCACTGTTTTGATGAGTGATTCTTCTTGTATATTTTGCCCCATATTCCCGAGTTTTCCATTTTATTTTGAATAGCTTATAATTTTGAAAAAAATGCAGCAAAGACTTAAAAGGTATATTTATATATTGAGGCTAGTTTGATCCTGGCATCTAAAACCAAAATTTAATTATAAAAAAAGGAGATCTTTCGATCTCCTTTTTTCACACCACAATCACTTATGCAATGGGGGGCGTGTAGGTACCATCAGCGATTGAATCTTTGATACGATCCGCTTCTGCAAGCACTAATGCCAGCAAGTTCTTCACATTATCAAGCGTTGCAACCGGGCTTAAAGTCGTCATTTTCAGAGACTGAACCTGACCAACTTTCGTTACACCAATGTTCGCTTCACCACGTGCAAACAGTTCGTCTGCTACGTTTTGGTTGAGCGTATCCAGCAATTCAACCGGATAGCCCGCTGGAACCACACGGAACAAGACAGACGCGAATTGAGGCTCAAGCAGAAGCTCCAGACCATCAGTCGCTTTAATGTAGTCTGCCACATCACGCGTTAAGCCAACACCATGGTCGATCATCGAACCATAAAGCTCTTCACCTAATGCTTCCACCGTCATCCACAATTTCAAGGCATCAAAACGACGCGTCGTTTGTAGCGACTTAGATACTAGGTTAGGAACACCATGTTCTTCATCATAAGCTGAGTTCAGATACTCAGCTTCATAATGCATGAAACGGTAGTTCGCTTCATCTTTTAACAAGAACGCGCCACAAGAAATGGTCTGGAAGTAATGCTTATGGAAATCAAGCGTGATTGAATCTGACAACTCAATCCCATCCAGCATAGAACGATAGTCATTGGATAGAATCAGTGCACCACCCCATGCCGCATCGATGTGCATCCACGCGCCATATTTATTGGTGATTTCACGAATTGCTTTCAATGGATCAATCGCGCCAGCATCCGTTGTACCCGCAGTCGCTACCACACATGCCACGATCTTGCCTTCAGACTGAAGGTGCGCCATGGTTTTTTCCAGTGCGTCTACGTCCATCTGTGCATTTTCATTCACAGGAACAGTGACCACTGACTGGAAGCCCATGCCCATCATTGCCATGTTCTTTTGCACAGAGAAATGTGCATTTTCAGAACAGATGACTTTGACATTACGCATCGCATCCGCAGGAATACCATCACGCTGAACCGACCACGGATTACCGTTTTCGTCTTTCCAGTTTTTCGCGATGCAAGCATCACGCGCAAGCATCACGCCCATCAAGTTAGACTGCGTACCACCAGAAGTGAACACACCTGCCTGACCTGCGCCATAGCCCACTTTTTGACGTAACCAGTCAATCAGTTGAACTTCCATCAATGAACCGGCCGGGCTTTGATCCCATGAGTCCATTGACTGGTTGGTTGCGTTAATCAGCACTTCCGCGATCTGACTGGTCACCATTGTTGGACAGTGAAGATGCGCAAGTGAGTGCGGATGATGAACTTTCAAACTTTTATTGAGAAAAAGCTCAACCATACGCTCAAGAGATTTTTCTACACCCAAACCTTCTTTTGAAGGATTAAATGCAATCGCACTGCGTAGCTCTTTAATGCTGCCACCAGTGTACATTTTGTCGTTTTGCAACCATGCCGCAACCGCTTTGGTCGCTTGGTCCATGCCAGCCTGATAGTCAGCAATGGATGCAGCATCATTGCAGAGTAACGCTTTACGATGTTCTCCGAAATCTACCATGAATTATGCGCCTCGAACTGCAACTAGTGCTTCAGCAACCGATTTTTTGAAACGAGCAATTACTTCAACACATTCTTCTTGAGTAATGATCAACGGGCAAAGTAAACGAATCACTGTACCGTTACGACCACCTTTCTCAAGCAATAATTTATTGTTGAAACAAGCGGTTTGGATCGCTGCAGCCAACTGACCATCAGCAGGTAAAGACCCCATATGATCCGCATCTTTGCGCTCATCTACGATTTCAACACCGATCATCAGACCACGGCCACGCACGTTACCGATACATGGGAATTCAGCAGCCAGTTTTTTCAATTCAGCTTGCAGGAAATCGCCACGCTCTTGCGCATTTTGAGCCAGGTTCTGTTCTTTAATGGTATTGATCGTTGCAAGACCTGTACCCATCGCCAGTTGGTTACCACGGAAAGTACCGGTATGACCTGCTGGCTGCCAAGCATCAAACTTACGTTTAATACCAAGTACGGCAAGCGGCAAGCTACCACCTACGGCTTTAGACATCACCACAACGTCAGGCTCAATCCCTGCGTGTTCGAATGCAAACATTTTACCTGAACGTGCAAAACCAGCCTGAACTTCATCAAGAATCAACACGATGTTGTGTTTTTCAGTCACTTCACGGATTTTTTGCAACCATTTTACTGGCGCAGTTACCACACCGCCTTCACCTTGAATCGCTTCAAGAATTACAGCTGCAGGTTTGGTCACACCACTTTCTACATCTTCAATAAAGTTTTCAAAGTAGTAAGTCAAAGCATCAACACCCGCTTCACCGCCAAGACCCAATGGGCAACGGTATTCATGCGGATACGGCATAAATTGCACGCCTGGCATCAAACCGTTCACTGCATTTTTCGCAGACAGGTTACCTGTCATTGCCAATGCACCGTGAGTCATACCGTGATAACCGCCAGAGAAGCTGATCACCGAGCTACGACCGGTAAAGGTTTTTGCCAGTTTAATCGCGGCTTCGGTTGCATCTGCACCTGATGGACCACAGAACTGCAAGCAGTATTCTTCTTGGCCACCTGGAAGATAAGAAAGAAGTGCTTCAGTAAAAGCATCTTTTAAAGGAGTAGTAAGATCCAGTGTATGCAATGGTAAACCACTTGCAATCGTATCCTGGATACTTTGAATGACTGCAGGATGATTATGGCCTAAAGCCAACGTCCCTGCCCCAGCTAAACAATCAAGGTACTCAGTACCTTCAACATCGGTAACCCAGCAACCTTGTGCTTTCGCTATCGCTAACGGTAATTTACGTGGATAACTACGCACATTCGATTCCATCTGACTTTGGCGAGTCAAGTAGTATTCGTTTGTGGAATTGGTGGCAGGGTTTACAGAAGTAACGCTCATATCGAATTACCATCTCTGATATGGGTGAAAGAAATAAGTCTGGTGACGTTTGGTCCTTTGACTCGGCGCTTTATAAAGGTTCTAGCTAGCAGTTTTGTATTCGAATAACTAGGAGGCGGATGATACCGAATTTTTCAGGAAAATAAACAACTTTCAGTCACATTTTGTCCTAATCTTTATCGAAAAAAAACATCATGCTAATCCATCCCCTGAATCATCATCTTACAGTGTGACAGCAGAAAGAAAAGCGTGTTCTTTTATGCTTTTTTGTAGCGCAGGCGGTATTCAGGTAATCAATCTTAAAATTATTCATTAAATAGTTAATTATTAAAAATAAATATAAATTAAATAATGTGATAAAATTAAAGAAAATTTAACACTCTTACGACAAATATTTCGTAAAAAGATCACAATTGAGATTTAATATTTTAACAACGGCTTAGATGCCAATTTTAAGAAAAACAGGACAATTTCATGCGTCTCTTAGCACTTACCAGTTTGATCCTTGCCAGCACCCTCGCCACAGGCACATTTGCAGCTCCTGCTGAATCTCTGAATTATAATGTTGTTAATCTTTCAGCAGAGGCCAGCCGTGAAATCTCAAATGATGAAATGCATGCTGTGCTTTATATTGAAAAATCCAACAAACAGCCGGCTGAACTAGCCACTCAAATTAACCAGCTGATGAATCAGGCGATCGCCACAGCACGCAAATATCCAACTGTGAAAATCGAGACGGGCGCACAAAGCACTTACCCTATTTATGACAATGATAATCGAAAATTGAAAGAATGGCGTGGTCGTGCTCAGATTCGTCTGGAATCGAAAGATTTTAAAGCAACGTCTCAACTGATTGCCGAATTACAACAGCACTTCCAGACCCAGTCGATTAATTTCAAGGTATCTGACGAAAAGCGCAAAAAAGTTGAAAGCGAGCTGATGATTGAAGCCACCAAAAACTTCCAGCAACGCGCACAGGCACTCACCCAGACTTGGAACAAACCAAGTTATCAACTGGTGAACTTAAACCTGAATACTAACAATTATTCACCACAGCCAGTACCGCGTATGGCCATGATGAAATCTGCATCGGCTGATATGGCGGTTCCTGAGCAGGAAGTTGCGGCCGGTGAATCGCAAATGACCGTCAGCGCGAATGGGGCTATTCAGTTTAAATAAATTGTCCATAAAACTTAAAGCGACCTGATTTAGGTCGCTTTTTTTATTTTAGAATTTTATAAAATAATGTTGTGGCATCTAAACTCCCTGTATGGCTTAAAGCAAATTTTGGGATCAGACCTGCATATTCAAAACCAAATTTGCGATAAAGCTGCTCGGAGACATCGCCTGTGCGTGTATCCAGCACTAATAGACTTAATCCAATCTGTTTGGCATGTTGTTGCGCCAATTCCAAAAGAGTAAAAGCAATCCCCTGCTGCCGTGCTTTAGGATGCACCATCAATTTTTCAATTTCTGCCCGATGTAAAGCATTAGCTTTCGTTGCACGTACTAACTGTACTGTACTCTGTACCCACTAAATTTTCATTTAAAAAAGCCGCCCAAAGATAAGTTTTTTCCTTTTGAACATCCTGAGCAACACCTGCCCAATAATGTTGAAAATATTCTGCTGGCTCGTGCGGCAAAACCCCAAGTGATGCGCCATCTTTTACACAACGCTGAAATAGGTCTGCCAATGCACCTTGATATCCTTCAAGGCTGCTTAATAATCGATATGTAACGACTGTCATATTCGTTCTCCCCTTTCTTCTTACTTACTATCAAAATATATGCCATTTTTGTTTTTCTCATAAAAAATCCCGCTCGAAAGCGGGACTTTTTGAATCTCTAAACTTGAATCTGAATAACTTAGTAAATCGCCATATGATTGCGATGAATCATTTCCAGCGAACGCGCTTCACCCAAAACCTGATGAACTTTATCTGATGCCAGACCACGAACGATATCTGCTGAACGAGAACTAAAGTTGACACGACCAACTGCAATACGGTGACCTTGTGTATCGACACATTCCACTACATCCCCACGTTCGAAGTGACCCTCTACCGCTTTTACCCCTACAGGCAATAAGCTGCGATGATTGTCTTTAATGGCTTTTACTGCACCATCATCAATCACTAAACGACCTGCAGTTTGCAGGTGAGCAGCTAACCATTGCTGATGTGCTGTCATCCGGTCTTTGTCAGTGACAAACAAGGTACCTAACAATTCGCCAGACATTAGACGTGATAGAACACCATCACTGTCGCCGCTTGCAATTAAAGTCGGACAGCCAGATTTTGCCGCCAGACGTGCAGCACGAACTTTGGTCAGCATACCACCACGACCAAACTTACCACCGCCACCGGCCATATCAAACAGGCTCTCATCCATCGCACGTACGGTGTGGAACAGTTTGGCATCCGGATTCGAACGCGGGTCTGAGTCAAACATACCTTCCTGATCGGTTAAGATAATCAGAAGATCTGCATGCACCTGACCAGCCACCATGGCAGCAAGCGTGTCGTTATCACCAAAGCGGATTTCGTCAGTAGAAACCGTGTCATTCTCATTGATCACTGGAATCACACGCCATTCAATCAGGTGCTGCAAGGCATCACATGAATTGAGATAGCGACGACGATCTGCCAGATCATCATGAGTCAATAGTACTTGAGCAGTTTGAATCTGGTGTTTCTCAAGTACGCTTGACCAGGTATGAATCAGGCCCATCTGACCGATGGCAGCACAAGCCTGAAGACTGGGTAGATCGGTGGGTCGATTCTCAAGTTTCATTCGCACCATACCTTCAGCCACAGCACCGGAAGACACCAGAATAATCTCATGTCCTGCATTGTGTAGATCTGCGATTTGCCC
>NZ_JBAPXX010000097.1:0-1703 GCF_049284435.1 Acinetobacter sp.
ACTTTAAATTACGGTATCCGTTTACACGTGATTGTGCGTGAAACCAATCAACAGGCATGGGCTGCTGCTGAAGAACTGATTCAATATGTTGATGATGCCACCATTCAAGCGGCGCAAAAGAAATTCAAACAAATGGATTCGGTGGGTCAACGTCGCATGGCTGAACTGCATAATGGCGACCGCAGCAAACTTGAAGTATCTCCGAACCTTTGGGCAGGTGTTGGCCTAGTTCGTGGCGGCGCAGGTACAGCATTGGTTGGTGATCCACAAACCGTGGCTGACCGCATTCAGGAATATGCAGATTTGGGGATTGATACCTTTATTTTCTCAGGCTATCCACATCTTGAAGAATCTATTCGTTTTGCTGAACTGGTGTTCCCACTGCTTCCATTAGAAGTCCGTCAAAAACTGGCGCAACCCAATCTGACCGGTCCTTTTGGTGAAATCGTGGCAAATAACTATGTGCCCGATCAGGCGAAAAAAGAAGTGAAAACTCAGGAGCCGGCTTAATGAGTAAAAGCATTTCTGCTGAAAGCTTGGCCAAAACCAAGGTTTCACGTGGAACACAATTTGGGCAGCATCTGCTGCCCTGGTTGTTCCCGATCGCACTGATCGCGATTTGGCAAATTGCCTCCGGTAGCGGTGCTTTAGAAAGCCGTATTCTGCCTGCACCAAGTGCGGTGGTAAGCGCATTCTGGAATCTGTTGATCAGTGGCGAGCTTTGGCAACATGTTCAGGTCAGTGCTGGACGTGCCCTGCTTGGTTTATTGGTGGGTGGTGGCTTAGGATTACTTCTGGGCTTGCTGAATGGTTCTTCTAAAATAGCATCCACCCTACTCGATACAACCTTACAAATGATCCGTAACATTCCAGCCTTGGCCTTAATTCCTTTAGTGATTTTATGGTTCGGAATTGATGAATCCGCCAAGCTGTTTTTAGTCGCTGTGGGGGTGTTCTTCCCTATCTATATCAATACCTATCATGGGATCCGATCGGTTGATCCCCAGCTGATCGAGATGGGTAAAAGCTATGGTCTAACCCGCTGGCAATTATACAAAGAAATTATTTTACCGGGTGCAATGCCTTCGATTCTGGTCGGTTTACGCTTTGCCTTGGGTCTAGTTTGGGTACTGCTGATTGTTGCAGAAACCATTTCCGCACAATCCGGCATTGGCTATATGACCATGAATGCGCGTGAATTTTTACAAACTGATGTCGTGTTAGTGGGTATTTTACTCTACGCCCTGCTTGGAAAATTGGCCGATGTATTGGCAGTAGGCTTGGAAAAATACTTACTGCGTTGGCATGCCGGATATCAAAAATAAGGAATAAGTCATGACTGATTTAAGTATAGGGCGACATGCATCGGAAGAAATCTCAACACTCGAACATCCTGCAGCTGTAGATATCAATCCCACAGCGGTGGTTGGTGCAGAAATTCTGATTGAGCAACTGCATAAATTCTATGGTGATATAACGGTTCTAGAAGATTTGGACCTGCATATTCAACCTGGTGAATTCCTTGCCATTGTTGGTCTTAGTGGATGTGGTAAAAGTACCCTGCTTCGTCTGATAGCGGATTTAGAACATCCCAGCTATGGTGAAATCAAGTTTAAATCGGCACGACATATTCGCGAAGGCATTAGCAGTGATGACATTCGTGTCATGTTCCAGGACCCGCGACTTTTGCCGTGGCGTAGCAT